>JAGBGA010000086.1 GCA_017936185.1 Alphaproteobacteria bacterium
AAAAAATCCTTTGTTTTTCTGCTTTTTTTGAAATCTGTTGATAAAATATGCGTGTTAATTAACAGTTGATAACTTGCACTTTTTTAACAGTTTTTAACATTTTTTTGCGGATGTTTTTTATGCTTGTTGAAAATTGTTGAAATTGGTATAATTAAATCACCCGGGGAGAGCACATGAAACAGCAAGTACTGAAAGCATTGGCAAATCCAGCACATATATTTTATGTGCCGTATTCGTTGGCCGTTATGAATTTTGCAATACAATTTATTATTTATATGGTGGTTTTTATTGTGTCTTTGGTCGCAACAAATGGACGGGAACCAGTTTCACCAATGTTCTTTTTGTTGTCGGTTATCGCAGTACATTCAATTATCGCAGTGTTTTCAAAACGTGACCCACAACTTGGCCAGATTGTTTCTGCAAAAATACAATTGTTTAAAAAGAAAATACCAGGAAAGTTAGCCGCATGATGAATTTTGAAGGTTTTTTTGATTATTTTGCCGCAAGTGGTTTATCAATAACGTTGACTGTTATTTCAATGTTGGTGGTACTTGTGTTTATAATTTTGATGGTGTATGTGCCAACATTAACGCGGAAAATTTTCCCAAAGTTTGGTTATGCAAAATATGCAAGTTATTTGCCGTTCGATACAGTTTACAGTGATAATTCAATGTCATTGACAAATGGGGCATTGGTTCGGGTGTATCGTGTCGCAGGTGTACAAACAAGTATGCAAGATGATAAAACAAAAGAAAAATTCTTGGATTTGCGGGCGCAATTGTTTAATCAAATTCGTGACCCAGGTGTAGTTTTGCGATTCTATATGGTTCGTGATGCGGCCGATGAAAATACAAACTATGAATTTGACCAGCCCGTCTTGCAACGCATTTATAACAAGTGGAAAGGGCAGGGATTAAAGATTTTCTTGAACAGTTATTATGTCGTTATTTCTGTGTATGGCAATGATGCGCGCGCAAAGTTAAATCAATACAGTAATTATGTTGAATCGGTCTTGGCGGCATATAAACCCCAGGTGTTGAAAAATAACAGTCGTGATAATATGGCACGTTTCTTTGGACGTATTTTGTCACCAATTTCCAAGCCAGAACCAAAATTTGCCGATAATAATATTGCAAATGTGGTGACGGTTGATGATGTGGAATTCTTGCGCGATGGTATGGTGCGATATATCAGTGGTGGTAACCAAATGTTCGCATCAATGATTTCGTTTAAAATTTCACCAGATTATCTTGATGAAGAATTCTTTGATACGGTTGCAACAATTCAAACGGAAATGATTACGTTGAATGCTTTTCATATTATGGGAAGTGCAGATGTGGAAAGCGTATTGAGACAAAGACGCGCAACCGCCGATGAAAAACAAAAATCAACCGAAGAACAAATTAATGTCGCACAAAGCGCAATGGATGAAAATATTTCTGGAAATCAAAGTTTGGTTAATTATTACCCGGTCTTTGTTTTGTTCGGGGCAACCCCAGAAGAATTGAAAAAATATGTTGATGAATTCAAAAAAATTGCCGCAACATTCGGTATTTCACCAGTGGTCGAAACGTTCGCGTCCAAGGTTTCTTGGTTTGCACAAATCCCAGGTTTTGATGTATTCCCACGCAGTTTTAAGTTATTGTCACGTGCCGCCGCAATCAGTATTCCAATGTCTTCACAGCCACGTGGTATAGCAAATTCAGATTGGGGCCCAGGACCATTGGTCGTTTTCCCAACAGCACAAGGTACACCATATCAATTCCAATTCCATGTTTCAGATAAACCGGTCGCGGTGGGGCATACAATGACAATTGGGCCAACAGGTGGTGGTAAAACAACGCTGTTTTCATTCTTAATCGCGCAAAGTTTACGTCACCCAAAATTAAAAGCGTTCTTTTTTGACCGTAACAGGGGGGCGGAAATATTTACACTTGCCGTTGGGGGAAAGTATATAACAATGCATGGAAAAGAAAAGAATTCTGATGCAATGGAAAATACTTTCTTGACGCATTTGAATCCATTAAAAATGCCGGACAGTGCCGTTAATCGTGCGTTCTTGCGCCGGTGGTTCGCAATTATTTCAGGTCAATCAGATGCAAATTCAGCCGATGAAATTGCACGCGCGGTTTCGGTTAATTTCGATTATTTAAATGATAAAGACAGAATGTTGAAAAACCTTTGGGAAAGTTGCTTTTCATCGTCGGGTAATATGCGAAGCGCGTTGAAAAAGTGGGTCGACCCATTGCAATATGGTGATATGTTTAATGAAGTAACAGATACACTTGATTTACATTCAAGATTAACAACGTTTGACTTTACAGATATTTTACAAGACGAAGTTTTATCGCCGGCGGTTATTTCTTATATTTTACACAGAATTAATAATATTACGGTGTCGGGGGGAAATCCGTCGCTGATTATGATTGACGAAACGGCACCAATGTTGGAAAACAAAATGTTCCGCGATAATTTTATCACAGGACTTCAAGAAGGACGTAAAAACAGACAGGCATATATGGTTGCATTCCAACGTGCAAATATTCTTGATAAGTTGGGTATTGGGGATGTGGTGCGTGGGCAAGCACAAACAGTGCTTTTTTTCCGTAATCCGGCCGCCGATGCAAATGATTATGCACATTGGAATTTAAATCCACTTGAAATGGCGTTTATCCAAGGTAAAGCATATCAAAATTTAAAAAGGGCCGTTCTTTTATCACGACCAGTTAATGGGGAATCTGTGATTTTAAATACAGAACTTGGGGGATTGGGAAATATGCTGCGGTTGTTTGAATCGGGGCGTTCGTCGGTGCTGTTGGCAGAAGAACTTTACAAAATGTATGGAAATAATTTTGTTAATGAATATTTGAAAAAACAAGGGGCCGCAGATTGATGAAAAATTGTGTGGTTGGGGGGCGTCTTGTTTTTGCTTTATTGTGTATGTTTCCATTGTCTTTGTTGGCCGATGATTGTTTGCAATTTAAAAAAATTCCGCGGGTGATACTTGATGTGCCAGATTGGAATAAAACCGTTGTTCAACCCAAAGAATCAATGGATATGTGGCATGGAAATGTTGTTGCGACTTTGATTGATAATTATAATATTGTTGCAGATGTTAACAAGGTAAATGATGGGTACTGTGTCGGAATAAAGTCTGTTGATGCGATTGTCGGATATAATGACTTTGTTGTGCAAATTGATATAACGCATAAACCAGATTCATGTCAATATAATGCAATTTTGGCACATGAAGATAAACATATAAAAACTTATTTATCTGTAATTGATGATTTTAAACCAGATTTACAAAAGTCGGTCTTTGCCGCCGCAGATTCAATAATGCCGATATTTGTAAAAGATATTGATGATGTTGATGTGGCCGTTAATAATATTAATAATAAATTACAAAATCATCCGGATTTAATTATAGTAAAACAAAAATTGCGCGCCGCCGAAGAAATAAGAAATAAAAAAATCGACCAAGATGAAGATAATAAAGATTTAAAAAAATGTTTGTAAAAAAAAATCCCCAATGATGGGGACTTTTTTTATTCGGTTGTTTTTTGTAACACCGCGGTAAATGTTGATTCGGCAACTTTCTTGCCGCCAACCATTGCAATGCCATGAAATTTGTATAATTTCATTTTGGTCATTAATAGTTCAACATGTAATTCAAGTTTGTCGCCCGGACGAACCATGTGTGAAAACTTAATCTTTTCCATTGTGGTGAAATAACCAAGCATATCTTTGCGTTCTTCGTTGCTGAGACGTTTAAACGCAACAAAGCATGCGGTTTGGGCCAAGGCTTCGACCTGTAAAACGCCCGGCATAATTGGATTGCCAGGAAAATGACCCGAACACCAGAATTCATCGTCGCGAACATATTTTACACCAACAGCACTGGTGTCATTGTATTCGCGAACTTCATCAATTAAACGCATGTCGCCACGATGTGGTATTATTTTTTCAATTTCTTGTGCGTTAATCATAATTTATTTTCCCTTGGTTATTTTTGTTTGGACATCATACTGTCTTCAATTAAAATTTTTATTTTTGGCTTTAATGAAAATCTGTCATCTTGCATTTTTTGCAAAATGCGTTTTGGTGGGTAAATACGAATAATGTTTTTATTATTAATCATTTGTGTGAATCAACTTTTTTTTACGTTTTTGCGAATCCATGCATAGTGACGCATAAATTCAGTTCCCGGACCCGCCGGATAACCCATGTGTGATTCACCATCTGGGATATTACGGAAAACACCACTGTTTGCGCCAACAGATGCATCGTTACCAATATGAACACCGTTCGCAACACCAACATGACCACCCAATAATGCCCGGTCGCCAATAACAACACCACCGGCAAGACCAACGCCACTGGCCAAGAAACATTCAGAACCAATTATTACACCATGTGCAATTTGACAAAGGTTGTCAATCTTGGTTCCGTCGCCAATGCATGTGTCGGTCATCGCACCGCGGTCAATGCATGTGTTCGCACCAACAGATACACGTTCGCCAATTACAACACGACCAACATGTGGAATGAATATATTCTTGCCATTTTGGCGGGTGTAACCAAAACCGTCTTTGCCAATAATTGCCCCAGAATTTATAACACAGTCCGCGCCAATGGTGGCGTTTTCAATGTGGGCACCACTTTGTACAATTGTGCCACGACCCAATACAACGTTGCGACCAATGTATGCGTATGGATATATCTTGACACCCGGTTCAATTACCGCGCCACGTTCAATTGTGGCAAATTGGCCGACGTAACATGTGCGCTTTTTACGGAAAAATACGCCGCGGTCGATATGGGAATTCTTGCTGATGCCAAAGCGTGGTTTTTCTTTGTAGATTTCGCCCAATATTTTGACGATGTTTCCACGTGGACTGTCGGTGATTAACAGTGTTGTACCTTTTGGGGCATGCTTTGCCATTTCGGGTTGAACCAATATTACCGTTGCACGTGTGTTTTCAAGAACAGATACAGGTAAAATTTTAAAAGCATTACTGTTCTGTTCAGTTGAATAAAATGCCAATTGACCCGAACGGGCGTCCGCAATCGGGGCAACACCACGTACAGGTTCATTTGGATTTCCACGTAATTCAAGACCAAATTTCTTGGCCAGTTCGCCCGCGGTCGTTTTACTTGCACTGGGGCCAAATAAAGATTTTATTATTTTCATCATAGTGGTTCGATTATAGATAAAAAAATTTAAATTTGCCACTGTTTTATAAAATATTGTTTTTTTCTTGCCTTTTGATATTTCGAATATATAATAAGTGTTGTTCTTAAATAATTTTTTAAGGGCGGGGTTCGGGAAAGAATCCCGCTCTTTCAATAAGACATGTAAAATAAACGCAAAGGAGTATATAGATGTCTTTTGTTTCAATGCCACGTCAAGATTTATTGCTTGCAATTGATTCTTTGGCCCAGGAAAAACAAATTGACCGCGAAATCGTTATTGAATCGTTGGAAGCGGCAATCGCAAAAATCGCAAAACACAAGTATGGCGAAGAATTTAATATTACTGCAAATATCGACCGAAAAAATGGCGCGATATATGTAAAGCGTTTGTTTGATGTTATACTTTCACCAGAAAGCGCAGGTGAAGATTACGACCCAAATACTATGTTGACGGTCGAACAAGCAAAAAAATATGCAAAAAATCCCGTCGTCGGTGATGTTGTGGAAGATGCACTGCCAGAACCAGAATTCGGACGTATGGCATTCCAAACGGCAAAACAAATGATGACTGCGCGTGTGCGTGATGCAGAAAAAGGACGCCAATTCGAAGAATTTAAAGATAATATTGGTGATATCGTTAATGGTGTCGTTAAACGTATCGAATTCGGTAATGTTTATGTCGATATCAATGGTAAAGCCGAAGGTTATATCAAAGGTACAGAATTAATCCCAGGTGAAAGATTAACCGTTGGTGACCGCGTGCGTGCACTTATTATGGATGTGGCGCGTTCAAATACAGGACCACAAATCTTTTTAACACGTACACACCCAATGTTTATGGAAAAACTGTTCGTGCAAGAAGTGCCAGAAATTTACGAAGGGGTTATTAAAATTAAATCAGTGGCACGTGCACCAGGGTCACATGCAAAAATTGCCGTCGAAACAGCCGACCCTTCAATCGATGCAGTTGGTATGACGGTCGGTATCAAAGGTACACGTATTCAACCGGTTATTAATGAATGTCATGGTGAAAAAATTGACGTTATCTTGTATTCTGATGACCCGGCGGTGTTTATCGTTAATGCAATGCAGCCAGCAAAAGTTGCAAAAATTATCGTCGATGAAGATACAAGAAGTGCCGCAATTGTTGTAAATGAAGACCAACAATCATTGGCAATTGGACGTCGTGGTCAAAATGTTCGCCTTGCGTCACAATTGACAGGGTGGAATATCGATGTTATGAACGAAGCCGAAGAACAAGAACGTCGTGCAAAAGAATTTAAAGAAAAAACAGAACTGTTTATCGGTGGTTTGGATGTCGATGAAATGATTGCACAGTTGCTGATTACAGAAGGGTTCCGTACAATCGAAGAAATTGCGTTTGTTGATATCGCAGAACTTGAAAGTATCGAAGGATTTAACCCAGAATTGGCCGCAGAATTGCAAAAACGTGCAAAAGATTATCTGAATAAAATTGAACAGGACTATATTGATAATGGACACAAATTGGGAATAAGTGATAACTTGTTGAAATTTGACTTTATCAAACGTCCAACAATTATGAAGTTGGGTGAAAATGGTATTAAATCACTTGAAGATTTGGCAGATTTGGCAACAGATGAATTGGTCGAAATCTTGGGTGAAGATACAATGTCAAAGCGGTTGGCCGGTCGTGTTATTATGAAAGCACGTGAAATCGCATATGATATTAAACAAGAAAATGAATAAGTCTTTGAAAGTGCAATGTATAAAAGCATTGCACTTTTGGATATTATGAACGGAGTAGATATAATATGGCAACATTAACACTTGGAAAATCTGTAACCACAGACGCAGTGCGAAGCAAAAAAGGTGATGCGGTGTTCGTAGAACGCCGTCGTCGTGTCGTCGCACCAGGCAGTAAAGAATTACGTGATGAACCAAATGCACCAGTTGCACCACGTAATGCCGCAGATGAAAAACTGCGCGCGGTGTTGGCCGCGGCAAAACAACGTGAAGAAGAACGTAAAAAACGTGAAGCCGAAGAAGCCGCAGCACGTGCCGCACGTGATGCAGAAATTGAACGCGAAAATCGCGAATATGAACAGGTGAAAGAACAACTGGCGGCACGTGAAAATGTTGCTAAGAATAACGTAAATGCAGATAAAGAAATACAAGAAGAAAAAAATGTGGTGCCGCAAAAACAAAAACAGCAGGCAGCACAAAAAGTGTTTACTAATAATGCAGTCGCCGGCGCAAATCGTGGAAAAAATCGCCAAAATGATGACGACGATACAAGACCAGGTAATAAATTTAATAATTCAAAAAGGGATTTTAAAAAGTCTGGTAAAATTCATTTGAACGACATTGTTATGGGTGGTGATGACGACGATGATGAAATCGGAATTCGTGGCGCAAATCGACGCAGAAGTGAAGCATCACTGAAACGTTTTCGCGAAAAGGCACGCGCGGTATTTAATGCACCACAAAAGGTCGAACATGTCGTTACACTTGGTGATACAATTACTGTGAAAGACTTGGCCGCCGCAATGGCAGAAAAGGCCGGTAATGTTATTAAAAAATTAATGGAAATGGGTATGATGGTGTCGGTTAATCAATCAATCGATGCAGATACCGCAGAATTAATTGCATCTGAATTTGGCGCAACGGTTAAACGTGTCGATGTTAAACCATATGCAGATATTCTTGAACGTGAACCAAACCCAGAACACTTGGCGCCGCGTGCACCGGTTGTTACCGTTGTGGGACACGTTGACCATGGAAAAACATCGTTGCTTGATGCGTTCCGTAATGCAAATGTGGCCGCCGGTGAAGCAGGTGGTATTACACAACATGTTTCTTCGTATGAAGTGAAAACAAAGTCTGGTGAAATGATTACGTTCTTGGATACCCCAGGACACGAAACATTTACAGCAATGCGTGCACGTGGTGCACAAATGGCGGATATTGTTGTGCTGGTTGTGGCGGCAAATGATTCAATTATGCCACAGACAATCGAAGCAATTAATCATATTCGTGCCGCAAATGTGCCATTTATCGTGGCAATTAATAAAATCGACTTGCCCGAAGCAAACCCAACACGCGTGAAAACAGACTTGTTACAACAGGAAGTTCAAGTCGAAGAAATGGGTGGTGATGTACAATGTGTCGAAATTTCTGCAACAAAAAGAATTGGGCTTGATAAGCTGGAAGAAGCAATTCTTTTACAGGCGGAAATGATGGATTTAAAAGCAGACCCAGATATGCCCGCCGTTGCATATGTTGTCGAAGCAAAACAAGAAAAAGGTCTTGGGGCGGTGGCAACAATATTAATGCGCCAAGGTACATTGAAAATTGGTGATGTGTTCGTTGTTGGCGAAACGTTTGGACGCGTGCGTGGCTTGATTAATTCAAATGGCGAACGTGTTAAGTCGGTTAAGCCAGGACAACCATCAGTTGTGTTGGGGCTTAATTCTGTGCCGGGGGCCGGTGATGAACTTCGTGTTATGGAAACAGAAGCGCAAACGCGCGAAGTTGCAAACTATCGCATGCAAAAGGCAAAAGATAAAGCAAATGCGGTTAAACGTTCGTCGTTGGAAGAACTGTTTGCAAAACGCGATGAAAATAAAAAATTGGTGTTGCCAATTATCTTGCGCGCAGACGTTCAAGGGTCGGTCGAAGCAATTTCGGATATGATAAAGGAAATTAATACCGATAAAGTTGGGGTCGAAATATTGTCTTCGGGTGTTGGACAAATTACCGAAGGTGATATACGATTGGCAACGGCGTCGGGGGCGGTGGTTATTGCCTTTAATGTTCGTGCCGATTCAATCGTGCGTGATATGGCACGTGGTAATGGCGTAGATATTCGTTATCACAGTGTTGTGTATCGTATCACAGATGAAATTAAAGAAATATTGTCTGGAAAATTGGCCCCAGAAAAACGTGAAACATTTATCGGTTATGCCGATGTTATCGCACTGTTTACCGTTGGTAAAGGTGTGCGCGTCGCAGGTTGCCGTATGAGTGAAGGTACAATCAAAAAAGATGCTTTTGTTCGATTGCTTCGTAATAATGTTGTTATTTATGATGGTAAAATTGGACAACTTCGTCGTGAAAAAAATGAAGTAAAAGAAGTGTCGGGTGGCGTCGAATTCGGGATGTCTTTTGACAAGTATAATGACTTGAAAGAAGGTGACCGCGTCGAATGCTATGAAGTTGAAGAAGTACGGGCACAGTTGTAAATAAAAATCCCCAAAATGGGGATTTTTTTTAAAAATTATATGTCATACCAAAACCAAAAAATGCATATGAATTATTTTCGGGCGCAGTGTTGCCGTTGGAATAATGCTGCATAAATAATTCAAGGTTGGTGCATTCTGTTAATCTGTAGCCAGATCCAAGTTTAAATCCAAATAATAACTTTGAACCAATTCGTTCGTTTTGCTGGGCCTGCATACCGACACCAAGGCCGGTATAAAAATACCAGTTCTTGCCATGGGCCAATATTACATCTTCGGATAACATAACAATTGGTATCGTGTATTTGTCCCAGTGCCACCCGCGTGATGTGCTAAACCCCAATGTTTGGGTTATGTTCAAGGATTTGCGGGCCGGTAAATTAAAGAATGTTGTCGGTTGTGAATACTGGGCGTGCATCATGATAAATGGTACCCACTTAATTGGTGCAGGAAGTAAAAAACCACTGTCCACGCCCCAACCGAAATTCACAGCAACTTGGTTTTCATAACCGTTAAAGAATGGGTTTGTATCCGCATGTGCCGACGCAAAAGCAGATAAAATTAATAAAGAACATGCAATTTTTTTCATGGGGTGTATTGTACCATAAATTAAGAAGATATTCAAATGTATTTTATTAAAAAAAATAATAATTGTAAATTGGAATAAAGTCATTAATGTTGTTTTGCCTTGCAATTGAAAAAAAGCGTGTTATAATGCGTGGCGTTTGGCAGCGTAGCTCAGTGGTAGAGCAGAGGAATCATA
>JAGBGA010000087.1 GCA_017936185.1 Alphaproteobacteria bacterium
CCCATGGAGTGAAAACGAACATGGGAATATACAGTCCCTGCGCGTCCACCAAAATAAAGCGGCCACGAAAGTGGTCGTTTTTATTTTGTGTTTTTCTTTTTGTCTTGAATATTTTCCCAGAAATCGTGCGTATACATCAGGGATTCATACCTATGTAATTATGTTTAATTCATTGATAGAATTACAGTGTTGACATGAAACTTTGACATAAACAAAAACAAAAAAAGGAGAAGAAATGAAAAAGTTAGCAATATCAACACTGGCGGTGCTGATTGCATGCCCAGCGTTCGCGATGAATCATCCGGACCAAGGAAGCAGCTGGACAATGTGGGGAATGGACCCATATGTCGGTTTAAGAGGTGGTATGAGTTATACAAACTTGAACTATAAATACGCGGGTAACAAAGAATCTATGACCGATTATATCTTTCAAGGTCGTGCAGCGTTGGGTTTAGAAGTTTGTGATACTGTGCGTTCAGAAATTGAATGGTCTTATTTCGGAAGAATGTCAGATCGTGAAAACTTTGGCGCGTTTGGTGGTATTGACGTAGAAACCAAAATGCAAACATTGTTGTGGAACAATTATATGGAATTTGGTCACTATAAAATGGTTCGCCCGTTTGTTGGTTTGGGACTTGGGGCCGCGTTTACAGATGTTAAACGTGATGGCGACTTGGTACCACGTCAAAGCGAAAGCAAAACACGCTTTTCAGGTATGGGAACATTGGGTGTAACGTTTGATATGGAACGCTTTGCGGTCGATGTTGCGGCACGCTATACATATGTTGATATCCAATCTGGGTTGCATAACTTTGGTGGTGATATCGGTATCAGATTTATGTTCTAGTGAAAAAAAACGCCCAAGTGGGCGTTTTTTTATTGACCCAAAAAAATAAAAAAAATATAATTCCCCAGCAATTTTTTCATAATTAAATACAACGTGCAGTGCTTTGTAACACATAAGTCCAGTTGCAAAGCACTGTACGTTTTTTTAACGCAAGGGGTGATAAATATGGCGGGTGTATATCCACAAAATTTTAAAGAAGCAATAATTTCAGCAATTCCAAATTGTACAACAATGGTTCTTGGGATGATGACAATGAATTTATGGATTTATGGGCATTTGTCGTGGGAAAATTTTTTGTCGGCATTGGGGCCGATATATGTGACGGCATTTTGTTTAGATTTCTTTGTTGTTGGGCCAATTGTTATGCGGGGGCTGCAACGTGTGAATAAAATGAAGTATATGCCTTTGGTGCGCGTTGGTTTAATGGCGGCGATATTGACAGGTTTGGCGCCGGTTATTGAAACAGGATATGCGCCAAGTGTTGTGCAGTATTTTATGGCGCTGCCAAGAAACTATGTGGTGGCGTTATTGTTGCAAGTCTTTGTTGCGTACCGATTCGGTTCGTGGGTGTTGGTGCGAAGCCGTATGTTAAAGTCAGGATTGAATGTCGCAAAGTAAAAAAATGAACCCGCAATACGCGGGTTTGTTTTTTTCTTATGCAAGTTTTGCCAGGGCAAGTTTGTTAAGAAATCCTTCTTCGATGGCGCTTAGCAGTGAATTCATACCTTCGTTGGTTTCGCCATCGTTTTGAAGTTCTTCCAGGTGACTGATAATCGATTCGCAAGATTTTACCAAATCACGATTTATAAATTTTGGATTTAATATGTCGGGTTTGAATACTTTCTTATTGTCGTCGGCCATGAAATATGTTTCGGCAATTGCGTCAACCCATGTGTCAATGTCGGCCGTCAGACGGTCGTATAAAAGATGTTTAGAATAGTTGTCTGTTGACCAGTGATTTATTTTACATGCATATTTAAATGCAATTAAATGTTGCATTAATTCGTACATTTGATTCCTCCTTTGTATGTGTGTTTTTGTTGCAATGTTTACATTATCATAATGGCGTGTTCGATGTTATAGGATGGGTTTCAAAAAAACGTTCTTTACGCATGGTTTCTGGGGATTCCTAGGGAATCAAACCTGGCGAAATTTATGCAAAAGTATAGTAAAGTGTTTCTTGTAACCCAAAGGAAAAAAAGGAGTCCTTTATGAAAAATGTAAGTAAAAAAATGTTAATGTTCGCATCCGTTCTTGGGGCGGCAGTGTTGTTGTCTGGGTGCATGATGGAATGCCCAAATAAAAAAGGTGCACGTCATGTAAAACCAGTTCAACGTGTGCAACCAGTTGAAGTGGTAGAAGCATCAGATACAATCGTTGTGTATCAAACATATGAAGATGCAGATGTAAATTCAGTGTATGCAAAAATGTATACACACAGCAGCAGGGGCGGCGAATCAAAAATGGGCCATATCAAATTTAAAGATACTGATAATGGCTTGAAGATGATTGTTGATTTAAAAGACTTGCGCCCAGGTGTGCCATATACAGTAAAAATGTATCAATGCAGTTCATGCTATAACGATGCAAAATGCTGTAATAATTCAAAAATGTTAAACGTTAATTTGCCAATGCTGCAAACCGGTGAAAGCCGTCATTTAAATCAAACTTATATGATTCAAGGTTTAAGTGCCGCCCAATTAAATGGTGCAAATATTTATCTTGAACGTGATGGTGGATACAAAGCCGGATGGGGCAGATTGGAAAAATAATATTTGTGAATGTTGTTTCTTGAATACCCTGGTGTTTAACCGGGGTATTTTTATGTTTGTGCTTTAAGAATGTTTTCCTGTGTGCTAAGTTTTATACAGGTTATGAAAACGATTCGGTGTATGTTGATGGGAATGCTTGTTGTGTTGGCGCCATGTGGGGCAAACGCAATTGTTGTGACGGCAAATATTTCGGGAAGTCAAAAGACATTTTCAGAAGATGTTATTGTTGCAAATGGTGTCGAAATATACCCAGACAAGTTGTATATAAATCGCACGATAAATATCGAAAATAATGGGCGCATAGAATCAGATATCTTGGTCGCAGATAATCGTGATTTGTATATCAAAAATCGGGGCGAATTCGATTCGAATTTTATATTGGGTGAAAATTCAAAACTTTATCAAGTTATATCAGACAAAGACGATATGAATGTTGTTGGTTTTGATGAACATTATACTGCGATTATTAATGCAAAAGGCGCATTAAGGTTGTCTGATTTAATAAATGTGGTTGGGGATGCAGATGGGTTTGTTCTTGATAATGCATTGATTAATTTTGATGTGGTGAATGGTATAAGCAATGTTGAATTGCATGGAAATACAACGCTGGACATGGGTGATGCGACAAATGTTTATGGACGTGTAATCTTGCATGATGTTTCTGGGGATGGTACTGTGCGGATTGTGACGAATAATGAAAATACACTGTTCGCAGATGTTACGTATGGTATGGATGGTGATTTGTATTTAACGCGTGTGCGTGAAACAGATTATGTAAAGATATTGAATAATGATGTTGGTGTGTTCTTGAATGATTTGCGTGTTGAAAATCCAAGTGACGGTTTGTTGTATGAACTTGACCGGGCGTTAAGTATGGATGAATTAAATCGTATTATGAATAAATCTGCGCGCTTGAACAGTGATATTTTACTGCGGCCAATTCAAATTATAAATGCATTTGATGTGGTAAAGCCGTTGGATGCGCATTCGGGGTTTTATGTTGCGCCGACGATGGTGCTTTCCAAAGATTTTATGGCAAATTATGTTGTGGCGGGGCTTGGGGTTGCAAAGCGTGGTGAATACGACGTGTCAATCAATCTTCGGTCGGGCGCAATTGAATATGAAACAGGTATAGATGCGTTTGTGGCAGAATTCTTTGGTGGAAATATTGATTTGCGTTATTGGATAAATGATGTGTTTGTGCGTGCTGTCGGTGGGATGGACTTTTCAAAGTATGATATTGGATATGTGTTTTATGAAAATAACAAACTGCACAATCCAGATGCGCAAAGTATGTATGCAGAAATTGATTTTGGATATGATTTTAATGTGACCGATTCGGTTTATGTTATGCCGATTGTTGGTGTAATGGGGTGGGGATATTCTTTGGATGAAATATCAGAATTTAATACAAGTGCCCATGTCGGTATCGGGGCAGGGTATGCATTTGATATGTTGGGAATTGAATATGATTATTCTTTCCACGCAAGGATTAATTCAGATAATTATTACACCGCCACATTGCGGGCCGGTTTTTGGTCGGAACTTGATGCCGCCGGTGGTGCGGTTGATGTTTCACTGGTACGTATGTTTGATGTGACCAGTTATAAATTATCAATTGGTGGACGGGTTTGGTTCTGAAATAAATTTGCCACGAAGTGATGCTTTGTTTGCCGCCGTAATTGTTATTTGTGTTAATTCGGGTGCGTTATCGCATGCCGGTACAATGCATTGTTGCATAAATGGTGTGCGATATACCAGATGACGTCCGGTTTTGTCGGTGCCTTCAAGCAAACATTCAAGTGTTTTTCCAATGCACGATTCGTTGAATTCGCGTTGAACTTCGTTTAAGTATGTGTCCAGTTTCGCAAGGCGTTCAGACTTGATATTTTCGGGGATTTGGTCGGGCATTAATGCGGCGGCCGTATGTGGACGTGGTGAATACTTGAACGAATATGAATTTATGTATTTTATTTGTTTGGCAATTGCCATTGTTTGTTCAAAATCCGAATCGGTTTCGCCCGGGAATCCAACAATAAAATCAGATGAAATTTGAATGTCGGGGCGTGCGATTTTTAGTTTGCGGATTATGTCGGTATATAATTCCAAACTGTATGGTCGGTTCATGCGTGATAAAACATTTTGCGAACCGCTTTGAATCGGCATGTTCAAAAATGGTAACAATTTTGGTTCGGTCGCAAACATAGAAATCAGGTCGTCTGTCATTTCGGTTGGGTAACTTGATGTAAAGCGTATACGCATGATTTCTGGGATTTTTGCGGTTTCGCGTATCAGGTCAGACAAACGATATGTTTTGCCGTTTTCGTCGGTATATTTATATCCGTTTACGTTTTGGCCCAAGAAGCATATTTCAATTGCGCCGGTTTTTGCCGCGTGGATTGTGTCGCGAATGCAATCGTCAAATGGACGTGATAATTCGCGGCCACGTGTGTATGGAACAATGCAATATGTGCATACGTGATTGCAGCCTTCTTGGATTGGTATGTATGCCACGCGTGGTGATTTTTCCATTTGGGGTAATTCATCAAATTTTTCCAAACCACCCAGGTCGATGTTTAATAATTTTGCGTCGGGGTTTTTCAGAATTTCGGGTAATTTATGATAAGACTGTGGCCCCAAAACAAAATTTAAATCGGGAATTCGATGAAATGCGGTTGCGCCCGCTTCACGTGCAACGCAACCAACAATACCAAACAGGGCAGATGGCTTTTTCGCGCGTCTGATACGCCCCAGTGCAGAAAAAACTTTATCCGTCGCCTTGGCGCGAACCGCGCATGTGTTCAAAATGATAATGTCGGCGTCTGAAACATCGTCTGTACGCATGAAACCATGGTGTTCCAGCAGACTGGCAATACGCCACCCATCGTAAACGTTCATTTGACAGCCAAAGGTTTGGATAAAGAATTTTTTCATATTGTTGCTTTATTTGTGTTTCGTGTTTTTATAGCGATATTGACAGTTTGTATTGTTGTTTATAATTTGTTTTGCGCGTAACCAGTGCAACAGACGTTGTTTGTCCTGTTGCCTGGAAATCGCCGCCATGGCTTCGTTTTGAGACATTTCGCGCAAAAATTTACGAATTGCGTAATCCATATTATTTGTTTCTGGTTTTGTTGTTGCGCATTTTTTTAAGGACGCTTTTCTTGGTTTGTTCGTATTTTTTGACGATATGTGGCGCGGGCAGTTTTTCAGATGGAATGGTGATTTCAACCAGACCGTATCTAATGCCTGTGATACGATTGTCGTCTATGATACCGATAACTTTGATTGTGTTTTTTTTACTCATGTCTTTTTTCCTTTAGGCTAATTTTTTTCTTAAAATTTCGTTTACGACGGCGGGGTTTGCCTGTC
>JAGBGA010000088.1 GCA_017936185.1 Alphaproteobacteria bacterium
GTAAAGATTCGATGTTCATTATGAACAATTGTTGCATTACGTTTGGCATGGACAATCCCCTATACAGGTTACAATACTGACGTCTTTACAAGGGACTATACCATTGTAAATACAATTGTCAATACAAATATATTTACACTTGTGATGGCGGGTGTATTGCGGTTGGTGTGGGCGGTGGTATTGATGTGTATTTAATTTGATTTTTGTATTTTCTGCGTATAAAATTGGCGTATATATTTATTAAGTGGAAAGGAAATAGACTATGCTGAAAAAGATGTTGTCGTTTTTGGTGTTGGCGGCTGTGGTTATATTGCCGGCAAATGCAGAATTAAAGGTTGATATTGTCGCCGGCGCGGCCCGGCCAATTTCAATCGCAGTGCAAAAGTTTGAAGTTGCAGATAATGTGCGTGCAAAAGACGCTGCAATGATGCGTGAAGTTGTTGAAAAGGATTTGAAAAGTACGGGGCTGTTTCGTATTGTGAATCATAACGCGTTCCCAGAATATGTTAAAATGCACGAAATGCCAGAATTTAAATTGTGGGACGCGATAAAAACACAGGTCTTGGTTCAGTCCAAATTATCAATGGATGATGATAATATGTACAGACTTGAATTCTTTGTATGGGATGTTAATGGGCGTGAACAAATCGAAGCACAATCTTTGGTCGCGTCGCGAAAGTCAGCACGCCGTATGGCGCATATTATGGCCGATGCGATTTATGAAAGATTAACCGGTGAAATTGGTTACTTTGACACGCAAATCGTATTTATTGCCGAAACAGGGCCGGTGCAAAAACGTATAAAGCGTATGGCGATTATGGACCAAGATGGATATGGTATGCGTTATCTGTCGGATGAAGATACTTTTGTTATGTCGCCACATTTTTCACCAAATATGCAGACGATTGTTTTCTTGTCTTATTATAATGATGACCCAATGGTGTGGAGTCTTGATTTAGACACAGGCGAGCAGCGACGCCTTGGCCAATTTGGTGGAATGAATTTTGCGCCGCGTTTTTCACCCGATGGTACCAAGGTTGCGATTTCTTTGGTAAAAAATGGCATTACGCATATATATGAATTTAATACAGAAACCAATGAATTGCGTCAATTGACATTCGGTAATTCGATTAATACCAGTCCGTCTTATTCCCCAGACGGTAAAAAAATGGCGTTTAATTCGGATCGTTCGGGACGTCAACAAATTCATGTTCTGGACTTGGAATCGGGCCAGGTTGAACGCATAACATATGGGGCCGGGCGATATGCAACACCGGCGTGGTCGCCAGATGGGCAATTTATTGCATTTACAAAAATTGCAGATGATACATTCTATGTCGGAATTATGGATCCACGTGGACGTAATGAAAAAATATTGGCGGGCGGTTGGTTTATGGAAGCGCCTTCGTGGGCCCCGGGATCGCGCCGGATTGTATACTATGAAACAGAAAAGCATGTCGATGGTGTTGAACGTATCAGCCATATTCGCAGCGTCGATATAACCGGACAAAACGTATAGGATATTGAATTACCAGATGGGGTAAATGGGCTTGAACCAACTTGGTCGCCCCGATTGCCATAGTTGCCACACATGAACAGAATTTTTGTTGCGTTATTTTGTTTGCTTTTATCAATTACCGCCCATGCGGTGCCGACGTCGGTTGACTATATTTTTGATGGTGACACCTTTGCCGGTCGGGTTGCGTTGGATAAAGACACAAAAATAACAGTGCGTGTTCGCTTGATAAATATTGATACGCCCGAAATTCATGGTGAATGTGATTCTGAAATTGACGCCGCCCATCGTGCCAAAGCAAGGCTTGCATCCTTGTTGCCTGTTGACAGTGTGGTTGACCTGGTAAATGTCAAGGACGACAAATATCTTGGGCGTATTGATGCGAATGTTATCTTGCCAGATGGGCGCGATGTTGGTGATATTCTTGTTCGCGAAGGTTTGGCGCGACGGTACAGTGGTGGTGGAAAACGTGCGGGCTGGTGTAAAAAATAAAATCTAATGGCATATCTACGGGTGGGGGCGACAACTCATGTAACTTCTGTACACTACGTTGTCGCCCCCGCTCCGTATCTATACCATTATCTTTTATTTTTTTACACTTCTTCTTGGGGGTGGGTGACGCGCTCATGTACGTTTGTGTACACTGCGCCATTTCCAACCCGTTTATCTATACCATTATCTTTTATTTTTTCGCCTCTTCTTGGGGGTGGGGTGCTTATGCACGTTTGTGTACACTACGCCATTTCCAACCCGTTTATCTATGCCATTATCTTTTATTTTTGTGTGTGGAAAAATACCCGCCGGGTGGCGGGTGGTTTATGCGCTGTGGCGGTTTATTGCTTCGCTTATTTCATCAAGTGATGCCTTGCTGGGCAAGATTGGTTCAAATGTAACGGTTGCGGTCCCTGGGGTTATTCGGCCACGCTTTGGCCAATAAAAGCCTGCGTCGGTGCCAACAGGTAAAATTGGTAACTTTAAATGACGCGCCAAGAATAACAAGCCGCCTTTTAATGGTACGTGTTGGCCGGGTTTTGCGCGGGTGCCTTCGGGAAATATTACCAAAATTCGACCGTTGCGGATTTCGTTTTCAACACTTGTGGCCAATTTTGACAGGTTTGTGCGACCGGCGGCGCGATTTACGCCAATCATGCCCATGCGCCAAAACGCCCAACCGTAAATTGGTATCCATAATAATTCGCGTTTCAAAATAAAGAATGTGTTCTTGACGACTTTGGATATGACCGCAATTTCCAAAATGGACATGTGTTTGGCCGCAATAATAACTTTGCCGTCAAGACGGATGTTGCCGTTGGGCATAACGGGAATTCCGTTTTCTTCGGTTTCGGGGTATTTAACACGATATTTAATGCCGCCGAATATGCGCGCAATAACCAATACGCCCGCCGCGCATTTGAAAACCAAATATCTGCATAATTTTTTGTTAACAAGACCAACCAGTAATATTGGTGACCACAATATAAAGTGTATGGCCAATGCGGTTTTGAATATAATTGTTCTGAACATTTTCATTTTCCTTTGTTTTTGTGGTTGTGTCAGCTTTCTTTGATGCCGAACATTGTTACAATGTATTTTATGTATTCGGTTGCCCATCGTTCAAGGCGTCTGCCCGGGGGCATGCCCGCCAATGTCACAGGACATGCGATAATTTGCGTGTTGGGCAATTCTTTTTGTATCAAATATCGGGCGCGATTCATGTGGTCTTCGGTCGTTATTATTACAATTCGGTCAAGATTACGACGCGATGCAATGTCCTTGATGGCAAGCGCGTTTTGATATGTTGATTTCGATTTTGATTCGATTATCGCAGGGCGCGATACGTTTAAGTCAATGTTGCCTTGGGCGCCGGCGCCAATTATGTAAAGGTCTGTGTTGGGAAATTCGCGCATCTTGCGCATGGCAAACGGTATGCGGCGTTCGTCGCCGGTTAAAACAAATATGCTGTCGGTGGGTAATATGGTGTCGCAACGTATTGGTGATACGGACTTGAAAATCATGCCGCCAAGGATAAAGCAGCTGAATACAATAAATGATGGGGTTAATATTCGACGTAACATCAGCTGTTTTTTAATATATTTATTGTTGTTTTACGGGTTATCCATATTGCAAATATTACAATCGCAATCGGTAACAATAAAAGTGTAAACCATCCACCCCCAGATAATCCCAGCATTGCCATTAAACCGATTCGGGCCGAATGGGCCGTCGATAACACCAACAGTAATACAGGTACTGCACAGATAAAGCCACACCCAGATGCCAAAATGCAGATTTTACCAACGATTATTTGCATCTGGCGGGCGACAAAATTGTCAGATGCGCCAATTTGATTTAATATTTCAAGTTCGCGACGGTGTAACATTGCAATGTTGCGTGCAATATATGATATACATATCGCAATTGCCCCAAGGGTCAGTGTTAAAACAAGCGATGCCATTAATATCATCTTCCAACCTGCGGATGTAGAAGACTTTAATGCAGATGCATGGGGTAAAAAGCGGGCGTCTTTGGATAATGTTTCGCCAATATGTGCCATGTCATCTTTGGTTTTGAATTTGATTTCCCACATTTTCGGAAGGTAACTTTTTATTATATTTCCGCCCGATACCCATGGCGACATCAATTCTTGCATTTGTTCGTTTGTGATTTCAGTAACGCTTGTCATCTTGTCCATGTTTTCGGTGATGGTTTTTTGGACAGATTCATACTTGTTTGTGTCTGTGACTTGGACAGTGGCAAATAATTCCCATTGGTTGTTCCAACGGATTACGCCCGTCCCAATGGACAGTGCAACCCCCAGTGCCAAGACGGATAAAAATGTTAATAATGACATGATGGCCGTCATGAATATAGACTGGTCCCGGACAAGTGAAAATACAATTGGTCTTTTTATCATTATGCGTTTCCAATATCGTCAAATTGTTTCGAAAGTTCTGTAAAGTAGTTTTGTGGTTTTGGGCCACGCCATACTTTTTTTGGTTCCGAATCGTTTTGTGGTTTTAGCGTGTTGTTTTTGCCAGAAAAACTGACCCGGTGATTTTCGACGTGTATCACAGGAAATTTATATGTTTCCATTAACTTTTTGCTGTGCGTGGCAAGTATTATTGTCGTGCCAAACATTTTGTTCATTTGGATGAAAAGTTCCATTAATCGTGATGCATTTTCGTCGTCAAGATTCCCCGTCGGTTCGTCGGCAAGTAATATTGATGGTTGAATAATAATTGCGCGGGCGACGGATACGCGCTGCTGCTGGCCACCGGAAAGGGATTTTGGATTTGCGTCGGCGTATTTGCCAAGACCGACCCAGTCAAGGACTTTGTCCACCAATTTCTTGATTTTCGATTCGGAAATTCCACGCACCCGAAGGGGAAGGGCGACATTGTCAAACACCGTTAAATGCGACAGCAGTGAATATTCTTGAAATACAATTGCCATCTTTTGGCGAAGTTTGTTTATTTCGTCGCGTGTCATGTCGTTTGTTACACGCCCGAATAATTTAATTTGGCCGCGTGAAGGCCGGTGCAGTTGGTATATTAATCGCAAAAGTGTTGTTTTGCCCGCCCCAGATGCACCTGATAAAAAGTAAAATGCGCCATTGCTGATGTTAAAAGAAACGTCAGTTAATATTTCCGGTGTGCCGTCATATTTCGCGGCAACATTTGCAAATGATATAGATGTCTTTTCTTCCATGCATGCAATATAGTAAAAAATTTTTTTATCGTCAAATAAAAATCCCCCAACGGGGGACATTTTTATTTATTCTGTAACGGTTTTTTGAACAACCGTTGTCGTATTGCGGTTTTTTGCCCAAACTTCTTCGCCGGTTCCAGGATAGATTGGATTTTCTTTGCCGTATGAAATTGTTTTAATGCGTTCTGGTTCAATGCCTTCGTATATCATGACGTGCGCAGCATTCCCGGCGCGCAGTGCGCCCAATGCCAAATTGTATTCAGTCGAACCGCGTTCGTCACAACGTCCTTGCAATGTGATGTTTATGTCAGGATGTTTTTTCATATATAATGCCTGACCTGCCAATTCCTTGCGTGCGTCAGATGATATTTCTGCGGAATCAAATGCAAAGAATGCCTGTTGTCCTTCTAGTTCTTTTGGGGCTCGTGCACATGCGGCAATTGCTAATGATAATGACAGTATGATGATTCTTTTCATAGGGTATCCTTTCTTCTTTGGTTTGAATTTAGCAGAAAATATAAAAAGTTGTCAATATCTGATTTTTATGTTTTGGAATTAAGTCATTTTTGTGGTATACTAAGAAAAAAATATGGAGGGTTTTATCATGAA
>JAGBGA010000089.1 GCA_017936185.1 Alphaproteobacteria bacterium
TTCGTTAAAACTTCGTGGTGCGGGCGGGAATAAAGACCCACCCCGGCCTGCGCAGGAGTGACAAAGGATTTTAAGATTGTTATTCTTGGGCACCCGTTGTCATCCCCGCACGCGGGGGCTTTTTATTTTGCTTTTTTATAATGCGGTTTTGTGATATAATCTGTCCAAAAGGAGTAACTTTATTATGAAAAAATCTTTGGCTTTGTTTGTTGGGGTCTTGGCCGCGTTTGGTGTGTCGGGCGCCGGGGCAGATACAAATTGGGGAACACGTGCCGGGTCAAGTGCAAATTTATCAAGCGCACCCGCAACACGTGCACCACAAAATGTGAATTATGAAAAATATCAAACACGTACATTAACAAGAACATATCAGGCAAGTGACGGTGGGGATTTATACTATACACAACCACAAAATCGAAGCGCGCTTTATAAACAATATGCCGGGGCAAATTCTTCGTCGGCACGCGCCGTAAAGTCAACAACGCGCACAACACGTGCAGAAACAGTTGTAAAAAAAATGAAACGTAAATATTTTATGGCAAATCCTTTCTATCAGCCACTTGAAAGAATGGTTGGGTCGGTTACGGATTTTTCATATAATATGGGGTCGTATGATTTTAATATGGAAATTCCAAATGATTTGGGTGGAATTTCATTGCTTGGTGGCAATTGGGACAGCAGCCTGTTTTCAATCAAACAAGACCTTAGTTATGGTATTACAGACAAATTGGCCTTGATGGTTATGGCACGATATGACAGTGCAGACTATAAATTCGAATGGGACGATGGATCGCCAGACGATAAAATGGACGATAACGGATTGAACTTTTATGGTATCGGCGGACAATGGCGCTTTTTGGATAACGCCGAATGGATTGGTGCGTTGTCGGCACATTATCAACATCAAAAAGATGTGTCGAATAATGTCTTGGCCGAATTAAAGGCGGGCTATAAAGTTGCAACGTCAACAATATATGGTTTGGCACGCGGTTGGTATATTGACCTTGATGGGGAATCGTATGGAAATGGTATCAGTGGTCGCGACGTAAACGGTGCGTATCAAACGATTTATATGCCATATAAAATGAATGACAGTTCCGCAATGTACTTTGAAGGCGGTCTTGGCGTGTTCAGTGTATTGAACGAAGATTGGACGTTGAATGTCGAAGGGGTGTTTGGTGACTATGATTGGCATAACCAGGCATCGGTACGTGCCGCAATCGGATGGCAACCAAATGATTTGTTTGCGTTGAATCTTTATGCGAAAACCGCGTTCTATGACAGCGCAGATGACAAAAAGTTAGATGTCTTTTATCTGTCCCCGGATTTGGGATATGATAATTGGACAAAAATTGGAACGGCAAAACTTGATAACTATGCGGAAACAAGTTTCGGACTTCAGATAATGTTCCAATTCTGATTATAAATGCAATGGCCATGCCTCACGCATCCTTGGGGCAGGTCATGTTGTTTATATAACCATATATATACGGAGAGAGGTTTCCCAATGCGTAAATTTTTATTGGCTTGTGTTGTTTCATGTGTGATGGTGGCACCAACAGTTGCGTCTTCAAATGATTTGGCGCACGATACGTCGGACCCGCTTTTTTTACAGGCGGATGAAGAAATTTTGACGAAGACGTCAATTGCATATTGGGACCATATTTTGCGCGTCGGGCAATCTGCGTCGTATGGCTTGAACAATCGTGTTGCCATTGGTGCAAATGTTCATTACCAACATGACTTTAATGGTGATGAAGACGGATTTGCCGCAATTGACCTTGGAGGGGTGTATCGTATGGGGACCGCCGACGACAGTAATTCGCACATAATTTCAGATGTCTTGTTTGGCTTTAAATTCGGGGGCAGTTCCGAAGTTCGTACCCCAGACTATGCCGATTCAACATACTATGTTGGATTGCGTTTTGGACGTCAATGGGCCGGTATGACATTATCTGCAACCGTAAAATCAACATGGGTTTTTGATGACGAACGCGGTGTCGCGTTTCTTGACTTTACCCCAGAATCGTATTTCCGTATTGCACCCGAATGGCGTCTTGGGGCCGGCCTGACCATTCGCAAAGCAACCCACAAAGACCCAATTTATCATACCGATTATGACCAAGAATGGTTACACATGAAATTGGTTCGGCAATATGGTCGCACCCAATATGTTGGGCACATAGACTATGAATTCGAATCTGACGAGGCTCAGGTTGGGGCGTATATCAACATTCTTTTCTAATACGTCTTGTAATGTGCGTGATGTATTACGTGAAATCGGCGATGTTATGATGAAATCACGTTAAAGATTTAATTGTTGCTTGGTGAATTTTTATTAATCTTTTCGCGCAGTGAATCCCAGTATTCAAGGCGCTTTTTTATTTCGCGTTCAAAGCCACGTTCAACCGGAAAGTAATATTTTTGGCGACCCATTGATTCAGGAAAACAGTTTTGACCCGAAAATCCGGTGGCAGTGTCGGGATCATATACATATCCTGCGTTATAGCCCATTTCGTGCATCATTTTTGTTGGGGCGTTTAATATGTTTTTGGGGGGCATCAAACTGCCCGTCGCACGTGCGGCGGCGTATGCCGCTTTTTGTGCGCGATAATTGCCAATGCTTTTCGGGGCAGTGCCAAGGTATATTACCAATTGTGTTAATGCCAAATCCCCTTCGGGACTGCCAAGGCGTTCGTATGCATTCCATGCAGAAATTGCAATTTGCAATGCGTTGGGGTCGGCAAGGCCAACATCTTCAACCGCAAAACGTGTTAAACGGCGAAATATATACATGGGGTCTTGGCCCGATGTCATCATGCGGGCAACCCAATAAAGGGCCGCGTCAGTGTCACTGGCACGAAGGGATTTGTGAACCGCAGATATCAAATTATAGTGTTCGTCGCCATGCTTGTCCGATAATGGTGCGCGTTTCTGAACGGCAGAATCCAATGCGTCCGGGGACAATTGGGTCTTGAAATTTGCGTTGAATAAATATTCAACAGTGTTTAATAAAAAGCGGGCGTCGCCATCGGCCATTTGGGCCAAGTGAATGCGGGCGTCGTTGTCCAGTGGTAATTTCTTGGATGTAAATTCTTCGGCGCGTGACATTAATGTTAATAAATCTTCACTGGCCAAGGGTTGTAAAACACCAACGTGACAACGTGACAATAACGCATTGTTTAAATTAAAACTGGGGTTTTCGGTGGTCGCGCCCATAAATACAACAGTGCCATCTTCAAGATATGGTAAAAGGGTGTCTTGTTGGGTCTTGTTAAATCGGTGTATTTCGTCAATAAACAAAAGGGTGTTGCGGCCAATGTCGCGATTCATGCGTGCCGCGTCCATCGCTTTTTTTATGTCGGCCGTTCCAGAAAATACCGCAGACATCGGAACAAAGTCCATATCAACCGAATTTGCCAATGCACGTGCAATTGTGGTCTTGCCACATCCGGGGGGACCCCATAAAATTAAATTTGATAACTTTTTGTTATCAACCATGCGACGAACAAGACCGTTTTCACCCAACAGTGTTGTTTGACCAACAATGTCATCGATTTGGTTGGGGCGCATTAAGTCGGCAAGTGGACGTGTCATTTTACGGTGCTTTTATTTATGTTTTATTTGTGATATAATTATCTTATTAAATTATAAAGGAATTGGCAAGTTGGTAAATAAAAATTCTGATTTTACGTTGGCGGTTGCAAATTTGGCCGCCGCGGCAATTTCTGCAAATCCGTCGTTGACAATGGAAGTGGCGGTGAAAAATGCACGTGAAATTCTTCGTGGAACGTCAATCACACCACAGCAAATCGAAGATTCTGTGACGCCGGAAAAAATTCAGTGCTTGGAAGATGGAACATGGCATGTGATGTTGCGACGTTATATAAAACGAAGATTTAACTTGACCCCGGAACAGTATCGCGAAAAGTGGGGGTTGCCAAACGATTATCCGTTTGTGGCGCCGGCATACGCAAGAAAACGTTCGAAAATTGCAAAAAAAACAGGTCTGGGGAGGAAGTAAAATGGCAAAAAAACAATCAGATTTTGGGGTGAAAAAAGCGGGCGATGGGCTGCGATGGGTCGCGGATGGTATTGAAGCGGGTCGTGAAAATTTACAAAAAGTTCATGTGCCAAATTCTGCCAAATTCCCAACAAAAAAAGAAGATTGGCAACAAGGAATGAAATGGGTTGCGCAAAAGTTATTGGCGACCGGTAAAGTTACAGGTGTGTCTTTGTTGTGGTTGACGGAATATCTTGTTCGGGCGATGAACGCGATTATGGTGGATAACAAGTTGTTGCGCGGTTTGGAAAAATTTACCGAAGAAAATGCCAAGAAGTTCGAAAAGGGTAAAGATGCAAAAACAGGACGAAAACGCGGTGAAAGTGCGATGTCGCGTTTTTCCAAGAACAATCCATGGGTGTGGGCGTATTTGACATATTATGCGTCGTTGGTTGGGTTGGTTGCAGGTGGGGCCACAGTTGTTGATAATATAAAAGATTCACAACAACAAGGGGAAAGCAAACCCAAAAAAGAAATCGTTGCCGAAGATGATAAAAAGACCCAAGCTGGTACGTATGGTGATTATCTTGAACGAATGAAGCCAATTACGCCGTTGTTAATTGTAGATTTGGTTGCCAAAGAAGGCGTAAGAATGGAAAATGGAATGCATGTTGTTTATGATGACGCAACGGGTAAACCAATAAAACCGGGTGGTAAAATAAGAGGTAAACCAACCATTGGATTTGGTTCGACCGTTCTGAAAGATGGAACAAGGGTTACAAGAAATACCAA
>JAGBGA010000090.1 GCA_017936185.1 Alphaproteobacteria bacterium
GGTAAAACTGGCAGAATCGTCAATCGAAAAACAAATTCGCAAATTAACCGAGGCGGTCGAAACGCTGATGGCGTCTGCAACATCAACCGAGGGTTCTGTACGTGGCATTTCAACAGAACTGGCAACTTTGACCAATCGGTTTGATGGCGAAATTAAAGAATTCGCAACAGGTGTTGTATCGGAATTAAAAACCGTTTCGGGCGTTGCAAATGTTACGCTTGAAAACACTAAAACGGCGGCAAATGCGTTTTCAGAATCGGTCAAAGCAATGGCAACGGGCGTACGCGAAACGTTAATGGAAATGAATACGGCGCATACGCAATTGTCGGGACAGTCTGCGAACTTGATTAAGATGTCAAGTGAAACAACCGCCCAGTTACAGCCGCTGTCGGCGTTGATTGAAAGATATTATTCGGCCCTGCCCGATTTGTCGCGCGGAAGTGTGGAAGCCAGTGAAACACTTGAAAAAATTGTGGGCAGTTTAAATGAAAAATTGAACTTGATGAAAACGACGGTTGCAGAATCGACAGATGCAATTTCGAATTCTGCAATAAAATTGGAAGATTTGGCCGGTGCGTCACGTCAACAGATGATTGACTTGATGTCTGATTATGCCAAGGCGGTCAATACAATGCAGACCTTGAACAAACAGATGATGGTTGCCCGGGCGTCGGCGCCGATGGATGCAATAAAAACCGCCCCGACGGAAGTGTTTGGACATGTAAGTTCACAAGACTTCTTGGCACAAAGCGAAAAAATGTTCGAAAAACTACATGAACAATCAATGGATTTGACGCGTGCCGCCGGTGCAGAAATACCGGATGTGGTGTGGAAAAAGTATCACAGTGGGGACAAGACAATCTTTTCAAAATGGTTGGCGAAAATGCTGAATGCAGCGGATAAAAAACGCGTAAAGGATATGTTAAAGTCGGATGCAGTGTTCCGTTCCCAGGCAACCCAATTTGTGCGCAGCTTTGACAAGATATTAAGCACAGCGAAACAGACGGATAATGCAGACAAGGTATCGGCTGCACTGATTAAAACGGACTTGGGCCAGATTTATATAGCGCTTAAAAGTCATGTTTAAAAAAGACCGCCAAATGGCGGTTTCTTTTTTATAAACAGATTGATTTTATGTTTGGTTTGTGGTGTTTTTTGTGTGTCGACAAGTGTTTTATCGTTCGGGGATATTGATGGCCATCAATGCACGACGGCACCCATCCAAACCCCAACAATCGTTTATAAAGTCAGGTACGCCATGGGCAATGGTGTATTGTGATTCTGTGTAATCGCGCCCCGCCAACCATGTGTCAGATATTGGCATTATGTGCCCGGTCTTGCGATTGCGACATATTATGTTGCCAACAATTGCAGTGCCATTTTTTTCAAATGTTGGGCGGTGAACAAAATTACTGAAAAACAAGTGTTGGGCCGAAGAAACCGTCATTGCAACAACAGCAACAACTTCAAAGTCTTTGAATTCTGGTTCTTGTTCAATTGCAATCTTTAATTTTTGGGCACCTTGTGATATATCTTGGCGGGTGTTTATATTGCCGTTTATGTATTGGTTTTTGTTCCAATGTTTGCTGTCAAAGTTATAGCAAAAAATATTCTTGTAATTGTCGCCAAAAATATATCGGATTTTTGTGTTGGTTAACAGCTGAGGCGCGCAGGTGACCGGTTGTGATTGCTTTTGCAGTATAGGGTTGTCCTTGTTTTTTGTTGAATGTGAACTTGTCATGTTTGACAAAGTGCTGAACAACAATAATTTTTCTGCAAAGCCGTTTATCGACCCGGCCCCGGATATCTTGATTCTTACCATAACTGTGCCCTTTTTTTACCCCAAATGGACACAGTTATGATAGCATTCCTAGCGCATGCGTTGCAATCGGTTTATGTGTGCAATCATGCGATTATTTAGTTTACCTGAACGTGGATTTAGGATATAATCTATATCCAACCCTGCATCAAGAAAATCACATGGGTCGCATGTGTTCAAGGCGCGAACCGCAGTGTCGTTTGGCATGTTGGCACGCTTGCGCGCGGTTTCAAGATTCGATTCGGGTGATAAAAAGTATGCGATGCGAAAATTATATTTACGTGATAAATCATTCTTTTTAAACCAATCAATCATTTGACGGACATATTTGGGCTGAATCACGTCATAGACAAGGTTTCGGCCGATGTTATTTAATACTTCAGATTCTGGGACGCCGTAAAGCCATTTTGGAACGCCGGGACGCCAAAATTCTTGGTTAACCCAAAGGTGTGTTACCAATGGTGTGGTGTTAAAATCGGATTCAGCACGAAAGAAGTATGGTTCTCCTTCGCGTTCGCCATCGCGCATGGGACGCGTTGTCATGGATTTAAGACAGTAAAACAATCCGGATGGTAAATTGTTTTGGATAAAATAGGATTTGCCACTGCCCGAAAGGCCGGTACAAAATAATAATGTGTTTTTCATAAGTATTTTTTCCTGTGGTTTATATAAATACCCGCCAAAAGGCGGGTGGTTGATTAATCTTCCAAAAAGCTGCGCAATTTGCGGGCGCGTGTTGGATGCTTTAACTTGTTTAACGCCTTTTGTTCAATTTGACGTATGCGTTCGCGTGTTACACCGATGTATTCGCCAACTTCTTCAAGGGTGCTTGTTTTATTGGTGGACATACCAAAACGTTGACGCAAAACAGTTTCTTCTTTTGGGTCAAGTTCTGATAATATTTGTGTAACAATTTTACGCAGGTTCTTTTGCGCCGCCGATGTGAATGGGTTTTTGGCGGTTTCGTCCGCAATAATTTCAATGCGCGAACTGTCGTCTTCGGTTCCAACGGGTGCTTCCAATGAAATCGGTTTCAGATTTACTTTCATGGCCTTGTGGATTTTGTCGACCGGCAAGTAAATAATCTTGGACAATTCTTCGGCGGTTGGTTGGCGACCGTATTTGTGCATGAATTGACGTGATGCACGTTGAATCTTGTGAATGTTGTCAATCATGTGCACAGGAATGCGTATTGTGCGCGCTTGGTCGGCAATACTGCGTGAAATGCCCTGTTGAATCCAGTTTGTTGCGTATGTTGAAAACTTGTTCCCAAGGCGATAGTCGAATTTGTCGACCGCCTTCATCAAGCCGATGTTGCCGTCTTGGACAAGGTCGGAAAAGTCAAGGCCAAGACCGCGATTGCTGGATTTTTTTGCGAATTTAATAACAAGACGCAGGTTGGCTTCAATCATTTCGCGTTTTGCGCGGGCGGCTTCGGTTTGGCCGCGACGAACCAATTCAACGACTTTCTTGTATTCTGATGTTGGTTGACCGGTTTCGACGGCGATTGCAGTGATATCTTCTTGGATTTTAAGGATGTCCGCTTCGTGTTTTTTTGCAAAGTTTGACCATGCGGCATTTTTATGCTTGGCCAACTTTTTGACCCAATTGCGGTTTAATTCGTTGCCCGCGTATTCGGCCAAGAAATCTTCGCGTTTGATTTTGTTTGCCAATGCAAGACGCAACAGTTTGCCTTCCAGACCCATTAACAGTTGGTCGCGTTTGGTCAACTGTTCAAGGATTTCCGCAATTCTGTCGTCGTTAAGGCGAATCTTGCTGACGTGTTCAAACAATTCAAGACGCATTTTTGTGTATTTCTTTTCAAGCGCAGAATCTGGCGTGTCTGATGTTAACAAGTTATCAAGACGTTTGGCTTGAAGTTTTTGCATGCTGTTAAATATGCGTTTTATTTTGTTGAACAAATCGGTGACCATTGGCATCAATGATTCTTCCATGACTGGGATTGGAACGCCCGATGTGCCGCGTGGGGTATCTTCTTTTTTGATACCGTCTTCGTCATCAAGGTCTTCTTCGTCTTCTTCATCTTCAACAGACGCGTCGGTCAAATCGTCAAGTTCGTCGTCGTCAAGTTCGTCAACATGTTCAACGCCCTTGGACTTTAAGGCTTCGGATAATGCGGCCAATGATTTTTGTTCAGAATCACTGGAATACATGACTTCAAGATTTACAATGTAACGAAGTCGAATGTCTTCATTTAATAATTGTTGATACCAATCAAGCATGGCTTGGATTGTCATTGGGCTTTCGCAAAGACCGTATACCATTAATCGTGATGCGGCTTCGATACGTTGTGCGATGGCAACTTCACCCGCGGCGGTTAATAATTGGACCGTACCGATTTGTTTTAAATACGATTGGACGGAATCTTGGACACCCAATACCAAAGAACCGGTTTGGCTGCGTTCAAGTTGTTTGGCGTAATGTTCATAGTCGTCATCATTTACGTCAACTTGTTCGGCGTCTGCGTTCAAAAGATTGCGTGTTTTATCACGTGGTTCGTCATCGTCGTTGTCGTAATAACGGCTTAAATCTTGGGGGTAATTATCTGTTTCAAGGATTTCAAGCCCCAAATCTTGTTGAAAGAAATCAAGAACTTCGTCGTGTTCTTCACTTGGTACTTCGTCCGCGTCGGTGGCGGCGGTAAAGTCCATGCGCGAAAGATATCCAACTTCCATCGCGCTGGTCGCCAGTTTTTGCAAATTATCAGGCAAAGAATCAATTAATAATTTTGTCGCTTCGTCCAGTTTTTTTACCATCAATCACAACCTTGTTAAAGTGTTTATATGCGTAATATCCGAAAAAAGTTTTTTATTTTTTCTTGCTTTTCTTTGCA
>JAGBGA010000091.1 GCA_017936185.1 Alphaproteobacteria bacterium
AAAAGCAACAAAAAAACCCAGAAATCTGGGCAAAACTCGAATTTGCTGTTGGGCTTGCTCTTATGGTTAACAGTCCGTTGTTCTACCGACTGAACTATGCCCGAATAGCGTTGCATATAATATACCTTATTAAATCCTAATGCAAGTACTTTTTTCATTTTTTATTGTGTTCTTGTTAAAAAAATGCATTTGTTGCGGCGTGACTGCGAATGTTGCTGTCGTGACGTGGGCGAAAGTGTACAAAAAGTCTAGTTTTGGTTGAATTGGTTGCGCGTATGGGTGGCTTTGCGTGTATTCGGCGTATTTTACAGATACTGCAACCTGGGCGCGAATTGTGTGGCGTAAATCTGCGTTCGTTGTGCAAAGCGTGTGTTCCTTTGATAACCGTATTACACATAAAATATACGCCAAGTGGGGCACTGGGGCGTTCCGGAATAAATATTTTATTATATTGTTATCGCGTGTGTTCGTATTGCGATTTAATCATATTTTGAACGCGGGCAATCATTTGGTCTGTGTCTTGTGCATTTGCTATATTGGGTATCACCAATGTGTCCTTTAACATATATTCTGGTGGTAACCAACTTGGTATGTAACGGGCATACCCATCATTGTCTGAATCTGAATAAAAATGAAAAAGCTTGCGCACATCACGTGGATTTCGTTCCCATTCTGAAAACACCAAACGGCGCAGCATTGATGGATGCGCCAGGCAAAACAGCAATTTTTCTGGATAAATGGTGTCCGTTGGTTCTTTGATTTTTATGTATGTTTCATAGGTATAGTAGTCATCATTTGCATACATTGCGTCTTTGTTGGCATGAAAGACGAGCGTAATTTCCGTTTGTATGTTCGCCTGTTCAAGTGCATTTATGATTTGATATATCATAAAGCCATGATTCATTACTGCATCAACCTGTGTTTTAGAATCATAAGAACAAAGAATTAATACCTTTTGTATTCGCGCCGACAGATTGTGTCCCAATACAGACGACGGGTGTCGCATACAGTCTGGCATTCCCACCAAGTATCGTCCGATATTGACAGATCCACCAGCAACGTCATATCGACATTCCATGTTAAAAGTTTGCTGAATAATTTGCTTCATTGGGACATCGATTTTTTGCATACTTTTTACCGCCAAAAGGCCGTCAACCCACCCATACCGCGCCAGTTTCATTGCGTCTTGAAAACAAGCCGTCAGTGCCCGATTATACCTTACTTGGCTTGTGTTTTGTGACAGGCGTTCTTTTTCACGCCCCCGCCAATCGATATAGTCCAAAAATTGTTCCCATTCAAAAAACTTTTGTATTCTGGGGAAATCGTATTTGTCTGTTTGCACAACACGCGGTTTGCCGTAATTGATTTTCTTTCTTGTCTGTTCTTCACCTGCAATGCGTTTTTCTTGGGCGCCATTATCACCGGCGCCACAATTACGTGGGACATAAAAATCCGCCGCATACCCCAAAGACCCAAGATGATTTTCCAACCAATCCATATTTTTATCTGATATTACCACGAATTTTTTCTATGTCTGTTGTTGGTATGCCTTTAAAGACGACCATTTGTTCGACCGCCGTACGGGGCAGGGCGGCATTTAACAGTTTTTCACCATGCAATACTGCGCGCGTTCCGACAACGATATTCATATCAAGTTTGTTGACCGCACCACGCACCGCCCACACCCATTGTAGCCATTCTTTATTTGTGCACAGTCTGTCTTCCAGTTTTGTATCATAATCTGTATAAATCATAACAAATCTGTCCAGTGTGGCGGCATCAATTGGATTACGTCCGATATACTTGATATTTGTGCCGGTTCCATATGTATT
>JAGBGA010000092.1 GCA_017936185.1 Alphaproteobacteria bacterium
ATGAAACCGCAAACAAAGAACCATTCCCATTGGACATGGCATATTCGTACAGCATTAACAACAAACGCTTTGTACACATACCACAAAAACCAAAAACTATGTACGCAATCGAAAAATTTTGGAACGCTTTGGGCTTTTGGGACGGCATCCGTTTGCATATCGATATTATGCAAGCCCTGCGCCGTCAAAAAATAACGCCATCACTGAACAAAAACACAAACCTGTATTTATTACTGGGCAACACCGTAATTCGATAAAGAAAACGCCCCAAGCGGGGCTTTTTTTTACAAATGAACAACACCATCTGAAAATTCAATACTGGCGGGCACACCACCATCACTGCGACTGATTATATTGCCATCCGCACCACGCACAATCGCATAGCCACGCGACAAAACACTTTTATAAGACAACGAATTCAACATTTGCCCCAAATGCCCAACCGCCTGATTCAATGCATCCATACGGTTTTTAAGCACATTCGGGAACGTCGACAAAAGTTCTATCTTTTGGCGCGCCGACATCAACCTTGCATTAATAAAAATCCCCATCGTACGCCCCGCATCATCAAGACGTTGTTGCTGTTCCATCAACAGTTGTTTTGGGCTTTTTATATTTATGGCCTCGACACGTTGCTTTGCATTGGTCAGTCGCGACATAAAGTTCCCAGACAACCGCACCCACATATTATCCAATTCTTGAATCAGTGCCAATTTAGTCGGCACCACCGCTTCTGCGGCACCGGTGGGCGTTGGCGCGCGATAATCGGCCGCAAACTCAATTAACATCCAGTCTGGTTCGTGCCCAACACCGGAAATCAATGGTATACGACTGGCTGCGGCGGCACGTACAACAATCTCTTCTGAAAAAGGCAACAAATCTTCCAGCGACCCACCACCACGCGCCACAATAATAACATCAACGTTATTCATACGATTAAAGTATTCGATACCCGCCGCCACTTCTGCCGCCGCCGTCACGCCTTGAACCGTTGCCGGATATAACAACACGCGCACCGGAAATCGTTCGCGCAGTCTGTTTTGGATATCCTGGAACGCGGCCCCCGTCGGACTGGTCACCACGCCAATTGTTTGCGGCAATCGGGGAAGGGGCTTTTTACGACTTTCGTCAAAAAGCCCTTCACGCGCCAATTTTTGCTTACACTCTTCCAGCATTTTAAGTATCGCGCCAACACCCGCCATTTCAATTTCACTGACAATAATTTGATAATTACTGCGCGCCGGATACGTTGTAAAACGTCCTGTAACAATAACTTCCATCCCTTCTTCAAGTTTGAATGCAATCGGCGTTCCGCGCCAAACAATCACAGAAATCGCCGCCCCCGAATCTTTGATTGTCATATACATATGCCCCGACGTCGCACGCGTTATTTGTGACAATTCACCACGAATTTTTATTCGCGGAAAAGCAGTTTCAACAACATTCTTTAACAACGCCGACGCATCAGAAACACTGAAAACAGTTTCGCCATTAATAAAAGGTTCTGGTTTTTGCATATTACATTACTCTTTGGCATTATTTTTCTTGAAAAAGTTTACATAATCCAACCCAACCGAATGCAAGAATCGCACAACAGTATCTTGGGCTTCACGATTAATTTTCACCGGCCGCCCCATATCATACGGCACGCTTAACCTGTCATACGCATATTGATCATATGTCAAATCAAACGCCTGGCCGGTCTTGATATGCTGCACATAGTAATGCGGCCCATACGTCCACATTTCATCAATGTACATTACACGCCATTCTTGGGGATTGTTCATCAAAGCCACAAAAGAACAACTTGCCGCCTTGCAAAATCCATATGAATCATACGGGAATAACTTGTAATCTTGACCAATAACACGCGAAAAGGTTGCTTTTTTCACATCTTCTGACTTAAAACTGTCACGAAAAAGCAGAACAAAATTTTTGGCCTGCATACGCGAACGCTGGGTCAGGTTCATCGTATCCAACTGACGAATTAATTTACGCGTTGCGCCTTCAAAAAGTTGTTCTTTTTGTTTATCCATAATACACAATTATATCACAAATTTATGTTTTTTACAATTCACTAAGTGGCCATCTGGGGCGGGGCGCCACAGGTTCATGCACAACATTACCGACACGATAATTTTCGATTCCGGCCCATGCAATCATCGCACCATTATCTGTACACAGATTCATTGGTGGTGCGGCAAATATCATTTTATTTTTATGTGCCAATTTTTCCATTGCAGCACGTATCGCACTGTTTTTCGCAACACCGCCCGCAACAACAAGTGTCTTTGGCGCACATTCGCGCACACGTGCATCATCCAACGCAT
>JAGBGA010000093.1 GCA_017936185.1 Alphaproteobacteria bacterium
TGCTCTACCAACTGAGCTATGACCCCAAAACTTTGCCACTTTTATTTTTAAAAGCGAACGCATTTTATACATTATTAAATAAAATGTCAACAGAAAATTACATAAACAAAAATATGTTGACAATTCTTGTGTTTTGTATTATTTTTTTGTAAAAATGGTTAAAAAATGTTAAAGTCACACGCATATACATATATCCCAGATAATTACTCTGATGTCTTGTCAGAGTTAAAGGGGCGTTCTTTTCAGTGGGAAATGAACTTTAGTTCGCGAACAGAAAATAAAACGATTGGGCATATAAGTCATTATGCCATTGGTTCTGATGCGGCAACAAATTGTTTGATTTTGATTCCTGGGTTGGGGTCTAATACACGTACAGAGCCCTTGATGAAGGTTGTTGCGTATTGGGCACTAAAAAATCATCATGATGTATATTGTCTTGATACGTTTTTAGGAGATTTTTTGCCAAATATTTCCCAAGAATTGGCAGAAAAACACACTTTTTCAGAATATATAGATTTGATTGATACAGGGCTTGATATTATTGAAAAGGATGTAAAAGCAAAGAAATATGATTATTCATGTTTGATTGGACATAGTGCAGGTGCAACAGGGACTTTTGAGATATATAATAAGCGTATAAGTGAACGAAAAAAACTGCGTTTCAGTGCGTCTATTATGTTTGCGCCATATTTAACGCGAAGTTTTACAACATATATACATAACTTTTATAAAAGAAATGCAGATAAAGAAAATTTTGATGAACAGGTTTTTTTGAAGTCTGCAATTGGAATCTGTAGTCCGCATGAACCGATGGGCGTTAATGGTTTTCAAAAGGTTTCTGTCTTGCCAACGATTTTTAATGATGTGGACAGTGTTGATTTTCGTCCTGATTTGATGGATCGGTATGGTATTCCAATTACTTTGGTTGCAGGTGGACGTGATAAAAAGTCCCCGCCCGAGGAGTTGCGAAAAAAATATAATATTTTGCGGGGGGGAAAAAATGGAAATTTGTGGAAGTTTGTTGTGTTTAAAGATTCGCGTCACAGCTTTATTGATCAATATAAAGACTTTGGTGCAATATTGCGTTTGATTCAGTCACAGAAACGATTCGCGCAAAGATGTGGTAAATAAAGGGCTTTACATAATCAAGAACCTATTTTATAATGAGCGCGCTATGAAAAAAATTACAAATAAAGTAAAAGCCTGGATAAAGGGCGATGAATCAAATGGCCGTATTAAATGGTCTTTGTATGGACGCGTCTGGCGCGAAGTTGGGCGTGCGTATTGGAAATGGCTGTTGGCTGGGGTTGTTTTTACTGTTTTGGCCGCCGGGGCCGAAGCGTACACGATTACACTTGTTCAGCAGGTTGTTGACCGCGCATTTATTGAAAAAAGTATAAATGCGGTGTATTGGTTGGGTATCCAAGTGGTCTTGGCATTCGGTGCCAAGGGGGTGTTTACCTATGCCAAGGCATTGATTATGTCCAAAGGCGGTTTGGTTGCAAGTGCGGTTTTGCAAAACAGAATTTATAAACATATGACCCATATGAATTTGGCACGTTTCTATAAAGATGGTATGGGAAAAAATTTGAATTATTTCAGTATTCAATCCGCAGCGGTGTTGAACCTTGTTACGTCAACGGTTATTAAAATTGTTCAAAATGTGTCAACGTTGCTGATGACGTTGGGGTTGATGTTCTATTATGCGCATCAGATGTGCTTTGTTTTGATGTTCTTGGTGCCGGCGATAATTATCCCAATGGTGGCGATTATGCGTCGCAGAAGAAAATTGGCGCGATTGTCGTTCGGTATTGCAAATAATGTTACGCAACAATTGAATCAAACACTTCAAGGAATAAAAACAATTCAGGCTTTTGCCGCCGAAGAACGTGAAGAAAAGAATTTTGCGCGTGTTTTGAACAGTTCGATGGTAAATGCCTATAAAAACACCCAGGCAAATGCGTTGCGTTCGCCATTAATGGAATTTATGATTTCAATTGGGCTTTGTATCGCGATGATTATGGGTGGGCACTTTATTGCCAGTGGCGCAATTACAACCGGTGACTTTACCGCGTTCTTGTTGGCGTTGACGGCGGCATATAAACCGGCAAAAAGTATTACAGGAACCGGTGATACGTTACAGCATGGTTTGTTGGCGGCGGAAACATTGTTTGAATTCTTGGACAGCAAGCCGGATATTACAGACGCCCCAGATGCACGCGAATTAAATGCCAAGACGATGTCTGTCGGTTTTCATGATGTGTCGTTTGCATATAATCCAAATGAACCGGTGTTGAAAAATATTAATTTGAATGTTCCTGCGGGCAAGGTGTGCGCATTGGTCGGTCCGTCGGGTGGCGGAAAAACAACAATGTTTAATTTGTTGGAACGTTTTTATGACCCACAATTGGGAAAAATCACAATTAACAATACCGATATTAAAAAGTATACGTTAAAGTCGCTTCGTCAAAATATTGCAGAAGTGTCACAATCTGTGTTCTTGTTCAAGGGAACAATCGAAGATAATATTAAATATGGACGCCCAAATGCCACGCGTGAAGAAGTTATTGCGGCGGCCCAGGCGGCAAATGCACATGACTTTATTATGGAATTCCCAAAGGGATATGAAACAAATGTTGGTGAAGCGGGGGGGTTGTTGTCGGGGGGACAAAAACAACGTGTGGCAATTGCGCGCGCGATATTGAAAAATGCGCCAATATTGCTGTTGGATGAAGCGACATCGGCACTTGATACGCAAAGTGAAAAGTTAATCCAAGCTGCGTTAAATGACTTGATGCAGGGGCGAACAACGTTTGTTATTGCGCACCGTTTGTCAACAATTCTTGATGCGGATATCATTTGTGTGATTAAAAATGGCGAAATTGTCGAAATGGGTACAGATGCAGAATTGTGCGCGCTTGGTGGTGAATATAAAAAGTTGCGCGATATTCAATTCAAGTCTGATATAAAGGTAAAAAAAGACAAGGAATAAAAGTATGTCAGGCAAAAATCCGTTTAATAAGGAAGAATATTTAAAAAAAATTGTTTCGGATTTATTGGATTTGCCAGAGATTTGTGAACTTGTTAATCGTTTGCGTGCCGATGCGTCAAAACTTGGTGATGTGATTTCACAAAATTTGGTGTCGGACGTTGTCAAAGATGCAGTCGTGGATTCAAATACGTTGGCAAATCAAGGTGTGGTTGAAAAAGATAAGTCGGTTGGGGCAGATGCCAAGGAAAAGAATCGGCTTCGTGCAAGATATCATTATTGTAAAAAGAAAGGAATGCCGATTGATGATGCGCTTAGTGCGGAATTGGTTAAAAACTTTCCAGGTTACAATCCGAAAACCCAAGAATTTGTTGGTACAAGGGGAAAAGGCGTGGCCAAGGCGTCAAAATACAAGGTGGCAAAAAAAGAAAGTGGCGCGGAAAAACTTAATGAAGCCCTTGATGTTAGCGAAATAAAGGTAGAAGTAAAGCCGGTAAGCGTCGCGCTTGAAGGTACGTACAATAATGTTTATATAAATGGGGTAAAGTTTTTGTCAAATCACTTGAACACCCAGATAGAATTTTTGTATGACAATACTTTGATGGCGATACGTGGCGTTGTGACCGATTGTCAAGATTTGCCAAAGAAACCAATCTTTCAATTGTATGATGCTAAATTGCAACAACACCCGGTACTTTGTAAACAAAAGTTTAATGATTATCGTGTTTATGTTGAAGAGCTTGGGGCGCAAGATGACAGGTTGCGTGTAAAATTATCAAATCGAGCTATAACTTATATAAAAGAATCGGATATAAGAAGAATTGCCGGTCGTATACGGTTTGTTATGGCAGATACGCAAAAAAGCAAATAAAAAAACCGCCAATTGGCGGTTTTTTTAAAACGGGATATCGTCGCCAATGTCGGCCACAGATATTTCTTCGCGTGGGGCCGCCGATGGAGCCGGTGCACCATAATCGCCACCAGATGCGTCCATTGCTTTTGCGCCAGACAGGATAACCATTTGACCTGCAAATTGGTTCAATACAACTTCGGTTGTATAAACGTCTGCGCCTTGTTGGTTTTGCCATTTGCGTGTGCGAAGTGAACCTTCGATGTATAATTTTGTGCCTTTTTGTAACATGCGTTCGGCAACGTCGGCCAAGTTGGAATTGAATATTACAACGCGATGCCATTCGGTTTGTTCTTTTTGTTCGCCGGTTGTGCGATCGCGCCAACGTTCAGATGTTGCCAATGAAAATGTAACGACTTTTTGACCACTGCCCATTGTGCGGACCTGGGGTTCTTGGCCGATGTTGCCGACCAATATGACTTTATTAATACTGCCTGCCATGTTCGTTTCCTTCGTTTTTTGTTTTATTGTATGTTTCATTTGACCAATATTACCCAAAAAAATCAAGGTTTTTTTGTGCTTTATTATTATGTGTGCGGAAAATATTCATATAACAACATTTACCAAAGGAGTTATAAGATATGGTATATGGGTATATTCGGGTTTCAACAGACCATCAAACCACAGAAAATCAGCGATTTGAAATAAAAAAGTTTTGCGAAAAACAGGATATCATTATTGATGTCTGGATTGAAGAAACGATTTCTTCGACCAAGGATTTAAGTAAACGAAAGTTGGGGCGGTTGTTGAAACGTATTAATAAAGATGACTTGATTATTGCATCAGAATTGTCGCGACTTGGGCGAAATTTGTTACAGGTTATGAGTATTTTGCATCATTGTATGGATGTTGGGGCAAAAATATGGACAATCAAGGATAATTATCGATTGGGGTCGGATATTACCAGCAAGGTCTTGGCATTCGCATTTGGATTGTCGGCGGAAATTGAACGTAATCTTATATCGCAAAGAACCAAAGAGGCCTTGGTGCGCGTAAAGTCCGAAGGACGTTCCATCGGACGCCCCAGGGGCAGTCGTAACGCAGATAAATTAATGGGACGCGAAGGATATATATCACAAAACCTGGCAAATGGATGCCCAAAGTATGCGATTGCAAAAAAATTACATGTTCACAGGGATACTTTAAGCAAGTTTATAGAAAAAAACGAAATTCAGCCAATCGAGTGTTCCAACAATTAAAACTTAATTTTGGTTTTGGCGATTATATATACTTCGTCTGTGCCGTATGTGTTGTCGACAAAACCGGCGGTGATGTTTTTGTACGATGCGCGGTATTCAACCGATGGGCGTGTTGCCAGGCTTATTAAATGTTCTTGGAATATGTATTCGCCATTGTTGTGACGGCCGGTTGGCGTGTTCAGGTACATGTTGCCGTTAATAATTGTGTCGGGGGTGCCAATACTGAATGTTAAATCGTTCATTTTTACACCGACGTTTAAAGATGCGGTGTATATGTTGCTGAATTTGCTTATCATTGATTCGGGGGCGGGGGTGGCGTTTAATGTGCCAAATGTTGCGCGTTGAAAGAATTCAAGGTTGCCGATTTTTGTGTTGTTATTTACCCCGATAAAACTTAACAGACTGTTATCTGTTGTTTCAAGAAATCCGTCGGATTTCAGCAGGTCACTTGATTTAAAACCAAATTCGATGTTACCAAAGTGGGCGGTTTGTGCGCCGTTTTGGCGAAGGTGTTCGTATGCAAGGCTGCGGTTCTTGACGGTTATGTTATTGCGTAATGATGTGGTAAATGGGCGGCCGTATGAATCGACGAATGCGAATTTGATGTCTTGGGATTTTATTTGTTGGCCAATTGTGCCGGATACATTGGCGCGACGCATGGCGACGGTTACGTTTTCGGACAATGGGACCAATTCTGCGCCAACCGGACGTGTTGCGCGTTCCATGTCAAGCATTCCATGACCGTATATTTCATCAATTCCAACATCGCCAATGTCACGCGCGGTTGTGAATAACAAAGATGTTACTTGGGTGGCGGTCATGTATGGGTATGCTTCGCGAATAACGCTGATTGCGGCAGATACGATTGGGGTTGCAAAACTGGTGCCGTTAAGGGGACTTGATGATTTTGGTGATTCAAGGTTTGTCCCGGGGGCGGTTATGCAAAAGTTTTTGGTTATTCCGCATGCGTTACTGAAATCGGCCAAGGCGCCAGTTTCACTGTCCCATGCGACAACGTTTACAAAATGACCATTTAATTCGGGGATAACCAGTGGTGTGGCAGAAAGTGCACTTGATTGCGAATTGTAATCGTTGCCGGCCGCCCAAACAAAGATGGCGTCGTTCTTTGTGGCCGCGTCGGTTAATGCGTTGATGAAGTTTTTGTCTGTGATATTTGTGATTTGTTCGCGTGAATGCACTTGGGTGGCATACATGTTGTTGGCAGACCAACTGAAGTTATATATATGTGTGCCGTTGTTGGCGGCGCTGTATATTGCATTGCCAATTTCGTTGAATGAATAAAATTTACCGTTTCTGTCTGCGACTTAGTATATCGATACGTTGGCGTTTGGTGCGATTGTTCCGGATGCCATTTGTGAAACATTTGCGCCATGGTATGTGTTCTTGCCAGAATCAAAAACGGCAATGTTTGAACCGGCGCCCGTATATCCGCGCGCCAAGGAATATGCCAATCTGATATCGTTGTATTGGTTGATATTGCGTGTATATTCGGTGGTGCTGGTAACAGAAGTTAGTTTTACATTGTCTATATCGCCACCGACCATGGTATATGTTGGCAATGTTGGTAATGAAGTGTTGTTTGGTTTTGGGGTTGTGGTTGACTTGTCATCAGATGATGTGCCCAATATTGCCACCGCGCCCCCAATCAGCGCGATTGTACCGCCGGTAATTGCCGCAGTTGTTGCGAATGAAAAGCCAGTGTCTTGGTCCCCGATATTTTGACATTTTTCGGGGTTGTATTTGCGGTACAGTGCGTCGTCGCAATTGTTGGCCAAGGCCGGCACGCATGAAAGCGCGCAACATGTTGTGACGGTAAAGATGCGTATGTATTTATTCATATCTGACACCACTATATTAAATATAATACAAATGCGCCGTTTGTCAAGCATTCTTGGGCTTTTTGAAAAAAACGCAGATGTTAATATTTTTCTTGATTTTTCGTGAAAATTTGATTAATATCGGGGCACGCACTTTGTGCGAAGAACACAGCCATTCTGTAAAATTTCTGTCTGGTTTATAAAAAAACTGGTCTGGCACAGGTGGTGAGGATAATAACAGAAAAAAAGGATAAATCATGGCATTGCCAACATTTACAATGAAACAGTTGATGGAAGCGGGCGTCCATTTCGGTCACCACACACGTCGCTGGAATCCATTGATGACACCATATGTTTATGGCGTAAAAGATAAAATTCACATCATTAACTTGAACAAAACGGCACCGTTGTTGCACCGTTCTTTGGTCGCATTGGAAGCAATCGCCGCCGCCGGTGGCAAGGTTTTGTTCGTTGCAACAAAACATCAGGCCAAAGATATTGTTAAAGATGCCGCAGAACGTTGTGGGCAGTATTATGTTAACAATCGCTGGTTGGGTGGTATGTTGACAAACTGGACAACAGTTTCACAATCAATTCGTCGCTTGAAGAAAATGGAAGCGGATATCGCGAATGCTGAAAAATTGGGCTTGACCAAAAAAGAAGTCGGCGTTATGACCAAAGAAGTTGAAAAACTGCGTGGTATTTTCGGCGGTATCTTGGAAATGCATGGCACACCCCAGGCGATGGTCGTTATTGACGTGCCACGTGAAATGAACGCCGTTCGTGAAGCAAGAAATTTGGATATCCCAACAATCGCAATTTGTGATACAAACGCAAATCCAGAAATGGTTGATTATCCAGTTCCAGGTAACGATGACGCCGCACGTGCAACACAATTGTATTGCGACTTGTTTGTTGATGCGATTTTGTCGGGTATTGAAAAACGCCTTGGTGGCGCGGCCGGTAAAAAGGTCGAATCCGATATGCGTGCAGATGCCGCAGATGAATTAGAAGATGAAATCAAGGAAAAAGAAGCCAAGATTAAATCAAAAACATCTGAAGCGCGCGCAGAACGTCGTGGTAAATTGGCAGAAAAAGCAGATAAATAATATCGGGCTTTTGTAACGCGTGGGGATTTTTCCCCACGCATATATAAATTCTTTTATTTACGGGAGATTACACAATGGCAGAAATTACAGCAAAATTGATTCAAGAA
>JAGBGA010000094.1 GCA_017936185.1 Alphaproteobacteria bacterium
AACCCAACCACCATTTGTCGGATGAAATCTTCTTTGTTTATCTTGTTCAACATATTCGCGGTCAACAATTGTTGACATAATTGTTGCATAGGTTGACGGACGCCCGATTCCCAATTCTTCCAATTTTTTTACCAGTGACGCTTCGGTATATCGTGCCGGCGGCTGTGTAAAGTGCTGTTCTGGGGTTAATTCTTTGATTATAATTTTGTCGCCGATATTCAGCGGTGGTAATTTTGAATCTTTTTTATCTTCTTCGTCATCTTTATCTTCGGTATAAACCTTCATAAATCCATCAAACGTACGCGTTGTACCAACGGCATGAAAGACAGCAACTTTATTTTCTGTTTCAATATCTGCGGCGACCGAATCAAATTCTGCGTTACACATTTGGCATGCAATTGTGCGCTTCCAAATTAAATCGTATAATTTTGCTTCATCCCCACTCAGATTTTTTGCAGGTGCATCAAAGTGTGTTGGTCGAATTGCTTCGTGTGCTTCTTGGGCATTTTTAGATTTTGTCGCATAAATATTTGGCGATTTTGGAACAAATTTTTCCCCATATTCACGCGCAATAAAGTTTCTGATTTCATTAACTGCATCTGCGTTAAGGTTTGTTGCGTCGGTACGCATATATGTAATTAAACCTTGTTCATAAAGTTTTTGTGCCGCCCCCATTGTACGTTTTGATGCAAAATAAAGTTTACGTGCCGCTTCTTGTTGAAGTGTTGATGTTGTAAATGGTGCAGCGGGCTTTCGCTGTGTTTTTTTCTTTTCTATATTTGCGACGATTGCCGGGATTTCTGGTGTGCCGATTTTTGACAATATATTATCAATTTGTGTTTTATTTTCGATGGTCATTTTTTCAATTTTCTGTCCATCGAATTTTGTCAGCATTGCTTTAAAATCCAAAGATTCTGCCGTACACAGTGATTCAAGTGACCAATATTCGACCGGTTTAAAACTTTCAATTTCTTTTTCGCGGTCGACGACCAACTTAACCGCCACCGATTGTACACGTCCGGCGGATTTTCCCAAATTTCTTCGCCATAACAACGGTGAAATACCGAACCCAATCAAGTAATCCAACGCGCGTCGCACCAAGTATGCATCGACCAAATTCTGGTCAATTTCACGTGGGTTTTCGATTGCAGCCTGGACGGCTTTTTTTGTAATTTCATGAAATGCGACACGATAAACTTTTTTATCTTTTAACAGTTTTTTATTTTTTAATATATCCAACAAGTGCCACGCAATTGCTTCCCCTTCGCGGTCCGGGTCGCTTGCCAGATATACTGCATCTGCTTTTTTCAGTTCATCTGTTATCAATTTAATTTGTTTTTCTTTACCTGGCATAATTTGCCATTTCATTTTGAAATTATTTTCTGTATCAACACTGCCATTTTCGGGTACCAAGTCACGAACATGTCCAACCGACGCAATAACGCGCCAGCCCTGCCCCAGGTATTTTTCAATTGTTTTTGCCTTAGACGGTGATTCTACGATTAATAAATTCATGTCCTTAACTTCCTTTTGCAGATAATTGTTGGTCTTTGTGAATATACGCGTTCTGACAAAGTCCGAACCCAAACATCAGTGATAATAAACTGCTGCCACCA
>JAGBGA010000095.1 GCA_017936185.1 Alphaproteobacteria bacterium
AACGGAAACGATGTTTTTGAAATTACACCTGGCGCTGAATTTCCAACAACGTACGCAGATTTGTCCTTTACGGAACGCATGGCGAACAAAACCGCCGGCTATGAACCATACAAAGACATGAAGGCATTCACAGAATTAAAAGTCGAAAGCAACGAAACATACCTTGAACGTCACAAACCGGCGACAACCACTACATCATCTGTCGCCACCGCAAGCACCGACCCAGAAAAACAAAACACAAGTTATTCACAAACCCCGTCATTGGCGGACAATGCGCTTGACGCAATGGACGACGAAATATTGTTTTACTTGTAATCTTTACCAGGGATAAAAACATGCGAAAATATTTTATACAAATTTGTTTATTTTTATCACTGACCATCCCTTTGACGGCGGGGCATGCCGACACAACACATAACGACTTGTTAAATAACTGTATGTACGCGGTATCAAACGACCCTGATTTCCAAGCGGCAATGTCCAACGATATATTTCAAGCCACACCCGAATTAACCCAAGAAATTGTCACATTAAACAAGCACAAAGTTTTTGGCGCGATTGGTTCGACCATGCTTTTACATTGTCCTGGCGCACTGCCCAGATTAACGCGCGTTGCCAATGGCAAAGTATGGTGGAAAAACGGTGGCAAAAATTATGCATTCCAATTTAAAATGGAAGATTTGTTTTCATATCTGAATATACCTGCCGGAATATGGGTTCATACGAATAAAAATTTATCACCAGGTGACATTGTAAAATTATCCGACATTAAGCGCAAATACTGGTCCCAACAATGCGCCGACCACAAAACAATTGACGGTATAGATAACGGAACCGGTGTTAATTCTGCGGCCCAACAAACAATGGCTGGATACGCCGCCAGTGGAAACGAATTCTTTCTTGATTTCGAAGAAACCGGCGATTTCACCAGTGGTCGTCGCGCATTTCCTGGCTTGGTTATAATGGATCATGGCGGTTCAACCAAAGAATCCGTTGTTGCATATTCAAATCTTCATACTGCGGTAAATGTGGCCGAAAATTTCGCAAACAAAATGGCCGGAACCGCATGTGCACGCGACGGCATGGCGGTATACGTTGTATCACTTGACACCCGCCCAGACGACCGTTCTGGTACCGACCAAGCATTTGCATGGGGCGCCGGAATTGTTGGTGGCGCAACCCTGCTGGTTGGCGCGTCTGCGCTTACAGGCGTCGGCACCAGCACCGCGGTAATGGGCGCCGCCATCGCCGCAGGGCCGGTTGGCTGGGTCATTGCCGGTGTTGCGGCTGTTGCCGCTGGTGTAACCGCGCTTTTATGGACAGAAAACTTGGCCGACATTCAACAAATCGCAATTCTTGACGGCCCATATATCGTAAAATAACAAGATGAAATTAAAATGGCTGATTTCTTTACTTGCACTTTTACCATGTCATACATTTGCAAACGATGACATTGATACCAATACACGCGACCAAACAATATGTGCCACAAAAACATTTGCAAACGCATTGGCACAATCGGCCAACAACGTAAAAGAATCTGATTCTGAAAACACAATCCAACAATGGATTCACCAGGTCTTTTCGGACAAAAATGTTTTAACCAATGTATTAACATGCCCCGAATTTAATGGTTTTGACGACAACGAAGCCGTTAAGTTTATGCCAATCAAATACACATTTCCCGGCGGGCGTGAAATTATTGTAAATTACGAAACCCAACCAAAAATATTAAAACAGCGTGTATCACTTGGACAAAAACGTTCTGTATCCGACCTTGATCCCAATCCACGCGTCGGTGACCCAAATGGCGATTCTATATGGACAAACACCGATCCGGCATGGTACGGAATAATGGTTGTTGAATCGGGCGCACTTGATGAATTTGTTGGCCCCGACAAGAATAACACAATCAGTCTGAATTACATCCGCAATAACATCGACCGATTGTATCCGAAACAATCCGCATGCACCAGCAAAAGTCCCGTCAACCTTAACAAAAACATGGATAACGATTCATTAAACATCGCCATGCACACAACGATTGGCATGAATGACGACCCAAATGATTACTATGTTGCCGGCGATGTTGATTTACGCTGGATTACATATTTGGAAATTGGGCTTGATGTTGCCATTACTGTTGCAACGATGGGAACCGGCACCGCCGTCACCGCCGCTGCCAAATCCGTACGCGCATCAAGGGCGCTTAAGAATTTAAGTCATTCAATTGACGTATTACGCCAAACCGACGCGGTCAAAGACTTTATCATACAAGGCAGAAAAGTCGCCCAACTGACCGACGAATTAAACGCAATCGACAAAACCGTTGATGCCGCCAAATACGCCAGTAAACTTGACGAACTGAACGATGCAAAAAAAACACTTGAAACGATCGAGCAGGGCGACGACGTAAAAAAATATGTCCAAGCCACCGACCAATTACGCGACGTAAAAAAATATGCCAGCAACCTGAACGCCATCAAGATTCAACGTGGCAACGTCATCGCGCGCGCATCACGCGCCGTACGTTCTTTTCGCGCCCTTGGCACCGGTAACAAAGTTATAAACAAAGCCGCCAAAACCGCCCGCGCCAGTATGAAATCCGGCAAGGTTCGCGATTGGCTGTTACATTCAACAATGCAAAACGCCGGCATGTTGGGACGCATGGCCCAAGACACATCGATAATATATGGCGCAATAAAATTCGTTGGCAACATGTACGACTATACCGAAACCAGTACCGGCGAATTTACCAGTGGCCTTGATTTCGCACCGCTTTTATTGCTATCCGCCGATAATATCGAAGGCCAAGAAAACGTTGTAAACCATGGCATGTGGTTAATGTGGGCCGGCAATTCTGTTGACGCCGCCGACGACGACGCCGCATATTTGCAAGCAATCGATTTTGCCACAAAATTTCACCAAGACTTAACCGAACACCAACAAGACACCAACACACCATGTAATCTTGATATATACGTTGTCCGCCCGATTTTACGCAATCCCGGGACCGCCAACACTGAACTTTACTATTTAATCATGAATGACAAACCATGGACGACAAATTATGACAAGAAATAAAATAATCTTTGGCGCATTTGCATTAATTGCCTTGGACGCGCATGGTGCGTTAAATTCATTCCTAAAGCCGGCATCATTTCCAAAAACAATTGGTGACACAACATTTACCCAACGCGTCGAAAGCGCCCAAAAAGGATACGAACCATACGCAGGACTAAGCGCCTTTGACAAAATCATAATCGAATCCGAAGAAACATATTTACTGCGCAACGCAGAAAACCAACGTCGTCGGGACTTGTCATCAATGTCAAACACACAATATTGTGCAAAATACCCATTGGATTCGGAATACTGTCCCCAAACACCTGAAAAATATGAACAAGTTGTCGCCATTGGCAACCGCCAATCTGAACCAACATCCGGAACATCCACGACACCGGCCCAGACAATCGCCAACGCCACAACACGACCATCACCAACACAAACGCCATCATACGCACCAACAACACCAATGGCGCCATTGGTGGGATACAGCGAATTTAACGAACCAGTGTACGCCAACCCAAAGACACACAACGGCCCATGTACATTACCCCAACGTCACGATGTCTTTTCAAATCAAATTTTAACAAGTGGTCAATACGCAAAATCAGACCCGGCATTTGAAAAAACAATGATAACCACATTCCGCGCCGAAGGTGGCTGTGTCAACGATCCAGACGATTCGGGCGGCTATACATGTTATGGCATATCCCAAAACAACAATCCCGACGTGAATGTACGTAACATCACCCGCGCCGATGCCGAACAAATTGCACATCGAAAATATTACACACAATATGGCATTGAAAAATTACCAGACTATATTCGAAGTGATGTTTTTACATTTGGTTGGGGCTGCGGTCCTGTGACCGGCATACACAAACTATGTCGTGTTCTTGGTTTGCCGGAACGCAATAAAATAGACGATGAAATTGTCAATGCAGTTGAAAATTATTCTGGTGATTTACATAATGATTATGTTGACGCATTACAACAGCACTATATTGCGGTTTCAAAAAAGAATAACAATCAAAAGTACTTGAACGGTTGGATGAATCGCGTAAAATTAACCCGCGAAAACAGCTGTCATTACAAAACGACCACCCCAATCAAACGATAGACCAACATAAACGAAACGACCCAATAACATAATTCCTGTTGTCTTTTTTGGCCAGATTTAATATAATACAATCAAACCAAAGGGAATAGGTGATATGAAAAAAATATTACTGTCATTACTGATTGCCACATGCACCATATTCAGTGCGAACGCATACCAAGTTTTATCGTCCAAAGAACTGGGCAAAAACGATGCCAAGAATCAAAACATTGTTGTAAAATGCACAACAGATACCGGCAAAATTTCAAATCAAACATGTTCACTTCGTCGATATGCAAAGTGTACCGGCAACGGCAACAATAAACGATGCAACGGATGGCAACCATGGCGCGACCTTCGCACCCCGTCCAAGCAATATGCAGATTGGAAATCTGCGGCATCGGCATGCTGTCGTGCCAAAGGATTACGATAAAATAAAAAACGCCATAATTGGCGTTTTTTATTTTCTTATTCCATCTGCAATTAATTGTGCCGGCACGCCATCCGGCTTGCGCCAAAGATTATCCGCGCTTTTTAAATCTTTAATCATCTTGTCGCGTTTGGCCGGTATTGTTAATTGCTGAACCGCATTTATAATATTTTCTGGGGTGGCGGCCCCACCAAGGAATTCCGGATAAACACTTCGCTTCAGCAAAATGTTAACCAAAGACACCCACTTGGTCCGTATTAATTGCCGCCCAATCCATACTGTAATCGGGTTCATCTTGTACACAACAATTGTCGGCACATGCAGCATCGCCAATTCCGCCGTCACCGTACCGCTGGCCGCGATTGCAATATATGTTTTCGCATACACATCATATCGCTGATTCGATGGAACCAACACCGGCTTTACACGCCAACGTGATATTTCTTGACGGATATACTGTTCGGTTGTTTCAACCGTTGGCATCATAAACTGATATCCCATATACCCATTTCGGGTCAACATATCAATCACATCGCGCATCAATGGCAAAAGACGTTTTACTTCGGACATACGACTGCCTGGAATCAAAGTAATAATCTTTTCACTTTGTTTTTTTGCGCTTTTATATTTTCCAATCAAGCCATCTGAAATCGGATGTCCAACCGCAACCGTATCCAATCCATGTTCTGTGAAAAAAGGCACTTCGAAATCAAAAAACGCATAAAGTTTATCAAACGTACGTGCATATTTTTTTGCACGTCCCGGTCGCCATGCCCAAACCTGGGGGGCGACAACATGATGAAACGCCATGCCGTTTTTAATCAGTTTAATTCCATCTGGATTTTTGCGAATTTTCTTAATAACACTTTTGGCAAAGCCCGGCGCATCAATCGAAACAACAACATCCGGTTGTTCAGATATTATCGCATCGACCGCTTGGTTAACGCGACGCGTCAAAGTTTTCGCATGCGCCAACACTTCAACAATACCCATAACCGCCAAATCAGACATCGGAAACAGCGAACGCAATCCCGCCGCCGCCATATTTTCCCCACCAATACCAACAAAGTCAACATCCGGCAAACATGCCATAATACGCCCCCCAAGGACGTCACCCGACACTTCACCTGCGATAATAAAAACCTTTAATTTTTTATTCTGCATTCTTGGACGTACCAATACCACGCTTTGAACGATTTTCGATAAAGTCAATTGCATCCATTGCGTATTTGTTGTTTTTTACTTCCTTGCGCACCTTGGCCAAGCGTTCTGACACAGTTCCTTCACCACCATGGAACACCGCCGAATACACAGAATGAATTGCGTGCATATCTTCATTTGTAAAGCCATGACGCATCAACCCAACGCGGTTAATTGTGCGATATACGGCACGTGGATTGCCATCATATATTGCATATGGCAACACATCATTACCAACGCCCGACATACCACCAATAAACGCATTACGACCAATACGTGCAAATTGCAAGACCATTGCGCCACCACTGATGATTGCGAAATCTTCAACTTCGACATGGCCCGCCAATTGCACCAAGTTTGACATAACAACACTGTTACCAACTTTGCAATCATGTGCGACGTGCGCATTAACCATAATTTGGCAATCATCACCAATCACCGTTCCGTCCGACGCCGGCGTTCCCGAATGAATGGTTGCATATTCACGAATTTTGCACCGTTTACCAATTCTTACCCCGGTCATTGTCGCTTCGTCTTGCCATTTAAGGTCTTGACTCATCACGCCGACAACGGCAAACGGATAAACGATTGAATCATCACCAATCGAAGTCTTGCCGTCAACAACAACATGTGAAACCAATTCGACACGATCGCCCAAGACGACATTTGCACCAACAATACAATATGGTCCAATCTTGCAATCTTCCCCAATTTTTGCGCCATCATGAATAATCGCGGTTGGATGTATCATCATAATAAAACCTGCTTATTTTTCGTTAATTTCGCAGAAATAGTACATTATTTTGATACAAATTTGTATAAAAGAAATATAACCAATTATAACAAACGACGGATTTCAGGCCAAAAATCCGACACTTTTACGTTTTGCCAATAAAGAATTCCCATCGCACTTATAACCGGCATGACTGTGATAATTCCAAACATAACCATCACCGCCGCCAACACCTTGTGCCCAAGCATAACATCAACTTTGTCCGAATGCCCCACCGACAACGCAAACAAAAGAACCAGCGCACCCAACGCACCCAAGAACACAGGCACCGCTTCGGTCAACAAAAACAACGCACCACCAAGTGCACAAACAACACGCAACAACCACTTTAACTTTATATACACCGTACGCTTTATCGCCCCGCGTGGCGCCACATTAAACAACACAATCGTCGCCGCCCCCAATATTCCAAACAATAACATTGCCATCAAATGAAATATCGTCAAATTTCCCAGTTGCCCAAACCGAAAGAATTCAGGCTGCATCAACATTGCGACCACAACCATCGTCATAATTAACAGCATACCAGCAATCGGCCGCATGGCACCACGTGCAAACCACCCCAAAAGACATCCCGTCATCATCGCACCAATCTGTAATAACGGTCCCCACCACGCATGCATATCCGACATACCAACGGCGGCCACCACCACGCCCCCCATCAATATATTGCGCCAACCAAAATGACGCACCAACACCCCCCGACGCAAATGCGACGTAACAAACAAAGACGTCAAAAACACAATTGCCGCCGTCATCATCGGCAACACAGACAGCCCATCACGCAACACCGAATAATTTCCCCCAAACAGCACAACCCATGCAAAAATCAATCCCGTCGTCCACATTGTCATGCGTTCTAAAATATTTTCACGCGTCCATCCCAAACGTGCCATAATCGTTTCCGAACACATATACGTAACAACAAACATCGGCAACGCCAACAACGCCCACCACAAAAAAGCCGGCGCCCACAAAGCCGCATTATTAAACGCACTGACTGCACTTTGTACAATAATCGTATCACTTAACATAAACTTGCCTTTTTAAATCAATGCATTATTATAAATACAGATGGGCACAAAACAAGAAATTTTTACTTTATTGGGTGGGCGCGTTAAAATGCGTCGTGGAATATACAACCCAACATCTGATGCGGTATGGCTGGCGGCTTTTGCGCCCACAAATGCCAAGACCGTACTTGATGTTGGCATTGGTTCCGGTGGTGTATCACTGTGCCTTGGGCACCATAACCCAAACGCACAAATCACAGGCATTGACACATCATCCGAAATGCTGGCCGCGTGCGATGAAAACATGCGCTTGAACAATCGCAACATTGAATTAATTGCCCAAGACATAACAACATGGCGAACGGCCCGCACATTCGACCTTGTAATCACAAACCCGCCATATTTTCGTGGCACCCCCGCGCACCACAACGCGCACCATAACGCAGACCTTGGGCTTTGGATTGACAAGTGTATTTCCCGCGTTCGACCAATGGGCACATTTTGCATCATAACAGATGCCGCGACATTGGCCGACACCATCTTTCACATGAACAAGAAACTGGGCAGCATAACCATAATACCGCTTTTTGGTGGCAAGAACACCGCCGAACGCGTTCTTGTATCGGGGCAACTTGGGTCCCAAGGCATCACAAAACTGTACGACAAATACCCAATGAATTACGCGCCTGTTTTACGTGATGGCTTGACTATTGCGGATACTTTGTCTAAACTGGTGCGGAAATGATAAACTTTATAACACGATATTTTACATCGCTGTGGGCATTTATTACATCACCATTTCGTGCGATATGGCGGGTTATTGTTCGCATATTTCCACCACGCCAGTTCACTGTAATGGACACCCCACGTGGCAATGTTTACACATATGGTCAAAGCAGCTTTTGGCGCTTTACACGTTTTTGTGGCAAAGTCGGCTTGATATTATGGGCCACATGGTCAACATACGTATTCGTATATCACCGTCCATTACTTCAAAAACGCACCCAACAACTTGAAGAAGCGCGCGCCACCCACACCCGACATATGAGTGACCTTCAAACATACCTTGCAAAATATAACGATTTGGCGCGTGACTTGAACATAATTGACGACAAAGTTTTGAACAGCAAAGATTTAAAAGACGAAGACAAAGAAAAATTAATGAACAGTCGCATAAAAACATGGGGCGAACTGGACTTTTTGCGCACCCGAATTTCAGAAATGCTGCGAGACGAAGAATTTACCCCAGAATACACCAAGATATCCGAATTATCGGCCGAATATGAATTAACCCGCGCCGAAAATGACGAATTAAAAAGACGCAACGCCCAAATGGTTGAAACGATGTCTGAAATTGTTGATGCCGACAACGTTATTGTTGACACTGTATCATCACTGACACGCGAACACACCGACGAATTACGTCAACGTATCAAGCAAGTAAATGGCACACTAATTGCATTGGGCTTGAACGAAACAACCCTGATGCGTAACGCCAATAAGTATACAAATCCATTGGTTGGTTCTGCATTCAGTCCGATTGAATTCGACAAAGAACTTGATGAAAAATATCAAAAGTTGGCCGATGGTTTGGAACGTTGGAATGGCTTAAAGCGTTTAAATGAAATTTTACCTATTGGCAAACCTGTAAATTCCCGCGTAACATCAAACTATGGCACCCGCAAAGACCCATTTACGGGCAAACCCAAGAAACATCGTGGCATTGATTTTGCCGGCAAGATTGGCACCGAACTGATGGCGGTTGCACCGGGTCGTGTTGTATCGGCGGGCGAACGTGTTGGATATGGCACAACGGTTGAAATTGACCATGGTTTGGGCTTTACGACTTTATACGCCCACTTGTCACAAATACTGGTTTCGCGTGGCGATTGGGTACGCCCGGGGACAGTTATCGGTTTGGCCGGTTCGTCGGGCCGTTCAACTGGGCCACATTTACACTATGAAATCAGATACAAAGGCACACCATTTGATCCAACTAAATTTGTAAAGGAAGAATAAAATGCTGGCATTTACAAACTCAAGCGAAAAGCAATCCCCAACCATAATCGGGGCAGGGTGCAAATTAACAGGTGACATAAAAACGGACCACACCGTTCAAATTCATGGCGAAGTAATTGGTAACATCACCGCCGAAACGGTTGTTATTGGACGTGGCGGTCGTGTTGTTGGCGAACTTAAAACACCGGTATTATTCTTGCATGGTGAACTTGACGGTCCTGCGACTGTTAACACCGCAAATATATTCAGTGCGGCCCAAATGCGTGGCACATTAACATATCGCACATTAAACATCACCGGGAACACCGGGCTTGAATGCAAATTACAAAAACGAAAGGACAAAGAAAAATGAATAAAACCGTATCCAAAGTTTTTATTGCATCCGACCATCGTGGCGTTGGATTAAAGTTATATTTAATCGAAATGTTATCTGCGGCGGGTTATAATGTTGTAAACCTTGGGGTTGACGACCCGAACACATCGGTTGATTACCCAGATGTCGCCGCAACACTTGCAGACGCCATGATTGACACCTCCGATGCACGTGGGATAATAATTTGTGGCACTGGGGCCGGCGTAATGATTGCCGCCAACAGATATCGCCACATTCGCGCATCACGTTGCGACACGCCGTCCCAGGCACGCGACGACCGATTTCACGACGACACAAACGTTTTGGCATTGGCGGCCGACGACATTGATATCGAAGTTGCGTTCCTTTGCGCCCAAACATTCCTTGAAAGCCCATTTGACAATTGCGAACGCCGCATCCGTCGAATTGAAAAAATTTCATAAAAAATACCACACGCCCACCATGGGCGTATTTTTTTATCACAGAAACGATTGACATTTTGTTTTTTTTGTACTATATTTATAAAAAACCAAGGACAAAAAAATGACACAAACACTTTCTGTAAAACAAGCATACGAATTGTCAAACGCATTTATAGCAGACAAAGGCACAACAATAAAAGCAACATGTGATTCTTTTTCACAAGCACCATTTATGCGTTTTGAATTTACAAACGACACCATGGACACAACATTTGCGTCGTACCAACTGATAATTTATATTCCATTTGGCACCGACAACGAATTCTTGAAAAAGCGTGGTGAAATTTGCCTGCTTAAAACCGACAAACGCACAGACAAAACGACAACAGTATTTACCGCCAAAACATCACGCAGCGTCGGATGCGCATTCGACAAAAAACAAAGTGACATCACCCGCGCATTCACCCGCATGTTATCGCCACGCTTTTTTAAATTAGTAAAGAACACAGAAAAGCGTATCAGCCAAAAAACAAAACCAACCAATAACGCATTAAAATTATTCATGGAAATTTACAGAATCGAAAATAATCAGCGATAAAAAACCGCCAACTGGCGGTTTTTTTTCAAAAAAGCGGCATACAAATGCTACATAAGCGCGCCACCCAACCCCAAGAAGACGTGAAAAAAATAAAAGATAATGGTATAGATGCACGCAGTGCCGGCAATGTAGTGTACAAA
>JAGBGA010000009.1 GCA_017936185.1 Alphaproteobacteria bacterium
ATATATGTATTGCTTGGTGCATTACATGTACCGGCATATGTACAACTTGTTGGGGATGTTGGCGCACTTCCACCTGTATTACCATGCCCATCATAAGAAACATTGAAAGTATTCGCCGTCCAATGTGCATAAAGGGTAACACTTGCCGTTGGGGTGTATGTTGCACCGGCATCACCAACCTTGGTGCCGCCCGATGCCGCCGTATACCATCCATTAAATGTATAGCCGTTGCGTGTTGGTGTTGGTAATGTAACAGAACCGGGCGTTGACCACTTGGCATACCACGTCGCGTTTGCTGTGATACCTTTACCAGCTGTCAAACCGTTACTGGTGATATATGTTGTGCCGACATATTGTGTACCCGAACCGTTGTTACTTGATTCTGCGCTGTAATACCCGCCAAAGGTACTTGTTGCGTTCGCACTTGTTGGCGACACCGTACCATTGTTTGCATTATATGTAACAGTAAAGACTTTTTCCGGCGCGGTAATACCATTGGCACTTGTTGTCATGGCCTTGCTGCGGTCGCTGTCATTATAAACATTTGTATTATATGTTGTATAAAGTGTTGATGTACCTGTGCCTGTGTTATTCGCACCTGCATTATTTTTATCAAGCGTAATTGTATATTCGTTTGCCATCTTACATGCATAATATGTACTGACCGGTGGGTTCACAAAACTTCTCAAACTCGAAATGCACGACGCATCCGTCCCCCAACCACCAACAAAGGTATATCCCGTCTGGGTCAATACAGATGCATCATCAAAGCTGCAAGAAACACCCTGACTGCATGTGACCGGCGTTGTAATTGTACCTGTACCACCATTTTTATTCAACGTAATTGACTTTTTACAATCGTTTGACGAATCATGGTTAGACGCCGCGGTTCCTGTTGCACTAAAACCGTCAATACACGCTGTACATGTTTCAGATGTTGCACCGCCGGTACTATAACCACTGGTACAGACACCACCGCTGTAACTGGTTGAACATACACCGCCGGTTGCCGATGTGCCACAACCTGTGTTATAATAACCCGCCGTTACCTTTGAACATGCTGTATCACTTCTGCCCGCATTCAGGGTGTGGCCGGCACGATATGTACCCGCCGAACATATATTACGCATATACGGACGTACAGGCAAACCGAATTCAATTAACCCATAGTTGTTTGTACTGCTGAAACGAAGCGCCAAAGTAAATTGGTTTTGGGGGCCCACAAGCGAATCCGATGCGTTATATGCACCAACTGTCGCTGCATAGCTGGTTGCAGATGTAGACATAAATTTCAATATAACACCACCGATATCGGGATATTCGTCATTTAAAACAATAGTTATTGTCGAGCCCGCAGCACCCTGGAAATAAGTAGTATTATCACCATCTGTTACATTGGGGGTTGTCGAAGAGCCAAACATTACTTTTGTAACATAACTGTTTGGCAATACATTACCAGACAAGTCCGTAAGATTAATTTCTGCAATACGATAAATACCGCCCGTTAATTGAATCTGAATCGAATTTACACCATCACCTGCGGGCACAATTGTTCCGCCCGAAACACTTGGTGATACACAGTCGGTTATCGAATCTGCACCGGCGGTTGCAGTATAACTTGTTTGACCATAACGCGGGCAAAAATATTGTCCAGATGCCCGGCCGCTGTATACGCGGTGTGCAGGGAAATAAAGCTGTCCTGCACTGGCACTGACACATGAACCACCAACCGTTGCAATATAGGTTCCGGCCGCACATTCTTGGTAACACTGAAGCATACTTGTTGACCCGGGGTCACTGTATGGGTACGCCGTCGGACACGCAGTACACGAAGTTCCATACGTATTCGCCGGACATGTGGTCCATTGGGCATACAAGGTTGATGCGGTTGTCAAGCTGCCTGTCCAGTAACCAGCATTGTTAAACACTTGGGTTCCACCAGACGCAGCTGTATAATACCCTTTGAACGAAGAACCCGATTTCGTCGGCAAACTTGGGATTGGATTCAACACCGAATTATATTGATTTGTGATACGATTGGCCGCTGTAAAAGTATTCGTTTCATAATAGGAACCTTGGGTTAAATATATCGTTGAGGTACCATTACTGCCACCATTTTTATTCAATGTCACCGTTATAACCGCAGATTTTACCGCATAATATGTTGGTGCACTTGTTGTTTCAGACCCCAATGTAATAGAATTTACGCCTGTACCCGTATACGTTGCAGCGGTATTTGCGGTTGTTGCCGCCTCGGTCCGCCAACCACCCGGAAAAGAATAATTAGACAAAGTCAAACCACTTGCGCTTGGCAATGTGCATTCTTGATTGTAATAACAGAATTTCTTAGCTGCCGTCGTGCCTGAATAAACTTGCGTCGCCCCAGTTGTAATATTGTTACCTGTAATCGAACCGCTTGCACTAGATTTATTCAAAGTTACCACAATGTGGCATTGTTCAATACCAACAGCACCTGCAATTGAAGTCCAACCCGTTGGACATGCCTGGCAAGAATTTGTCGAATCGGCGCCCACTTCATCCGACAAATAGTACCCCGCCTTACACAACGTGTACGTCTTAAGCGTCGGACAGGTATAATCCGCAAATGCATTAAATGAAAATAACGAAATCAATAAAACTGTACAAAAGCGCAAAAATCTCGACATTTTCCCCACTTCCTTGTTTATCTCCTTATCTATATACGTTTGTATCATAGAAAAAAATCCGTTAGCAACACAAGTAAAACTTTTATATTTTTTCGTTTTTTTTCATGTGCGATATAATCGATTCGTAACACAAAAAAATCCTGTGGTGAACACAGGATTTTTTTGCTTTTAATGTCCCGACAAAAAATTTTTAATCATCAATTACACTGTATTCACAGAAGCCTTCGTTTGTGTCGCAGCGTGAAATTGTGCCTTCACTGATGAAATAGCCTTGTTCATGCAAGCATGCTGGGCATACACTTGGCGCTTCGGTGCCAATGTGCCACATGCCGCAATTTGTACAACGCCACATTACAATTTTATCTTGCTTGAACAATGTGCCGTCTTCGATTGCTTCGGCCAAGGCGCGAAAGCGTGATTCATGATAGCGTTCCGCATAACCAATGTTTTTCAATATTTCCGCAATTGCAGGAAAGCCTTCTTGGGCCGCAATTTGCGCGAATTTTGGATACATTTCGGTGTTTTCTTCGTGTTCACCATAGGCGGCCGCCTGTAAATTTTCCAATGTTGTACCAATCTTGCCCGCAGGAAATGATGCGGTTATTTCCAATTCGCCACCTTCCAAAAACTTGAACAAACGTGATGCGTGTTCTTTTTCTTGGTCCGCAGTTTCAAGAAAGATTTTCGAAATCGCTTGGAATCCGTCTTTTTTTGCCTGGGACGCATACATTGTATAGCGGTTGCGTGCCTGGGATTCGCCGGCAAATGCGATTAATAAATTCTTTTCAGTTTGTGTGCCTTTTAATGATACCATGGGTACTTTCTCCTTGTTTTTTTGTTTGTGAACAGATTTTAACAGATGATATTTAAAATTGCAAAAATTTATTTTACATTTCGAACATTGCAATTTTCACACGCCACAGAATGAATCAAATCTTGGTATTCATCGTAAAGGCGTATACCAAGAAATGCACGCGCTTGTTCTATTGTGCGACCGTATGACCAATATACACCTTTGGCGGTAACGTATTTTGCAACAACAAAGTTTGTATGTTTGTCACGCGTGATAAAGGCACCAAATGCACCCCAGGTTACCGGTGTGGCAGAATAAAATTCAAAGTGATTCTTTTCTTGACGTGGCAAGCGTTCCAATAAAACAAAGTCACGATCGCGAACACGCTGAACCCGATGTGGAAAACGATTCTGAACCCGCCAAAGACCACCAATAAATTCAACGTCAGACGCATTAACATCCCCCAAAGGCGTCGCGCGACCATCAGAATAATATGCAAGCACAGCTTTGCCCCCATTCAAGCATGCGGCATTATATGCACGTTCTTTTTCGACAAATGTTTTATGTTCGGATAACTTGTTTCGTACCATATTATTTCAGCCCCAAGAATTTTTGTTCTATGGCGCTTATCAGCTCCGCTATGCCTACTCTCCCTGCTGCGCTGATTGTTATGATTTCTGGTTTCTTTTTGCGGCCAAAAGATTTTTTAAAGGCCGTCATTTTTTCAGATAATTCGTTATCATCAATTGCGTCGATTTTATTTATTACAACCATTTCGGGCTTTTCAATCAAATCGCCACCGTATGAATCCATTTCATGACGAATTGCTTTATAGCGTGCCGCCCAATCGGATTCTGTGCCGTCAATGACGTGTAAAATCATCTTGGTACGTTCGGCATGCCCCAAAAACTGGTCCCCAAGGCCGACGCCAGTGTGCGCCCCTTCGATAAGTCCCGGCAAATCAACCAAGACAAATTCGCGTTCGTGTGCGTACATAACGCCCAATTGCGGATTCAGTGTTGTAAATGGGTAATTTGCAATCTTTGGTCGGGCCGCCGTTACCGCAGATAACAGTGTAGACTTGCCCGCATTTGGAAAGCCGACCAAGCCGATATCGGCAATTAATTTCAGACGTAAAACAACCGTACGTTCTTCACCCGGAAGACCATCATTTGCCTGCTTTGGTGCGCGGTTTGTCGGGCTTTTAAAATGAAGATTTCCCCACCCACCATTTCCACCACGCGCCGCACGATATTCCATACCGTCAACATTCAAGTCGGCGTATTCAATTTCTTCGTTTTCAGACAAGATAACAGTGCCCGTCGGAACCGGCAAAACCAACGTTTCGCCCGATGCGCCTGTGCGCATTTTCCCCATGCCGTTTTCACCACGCTGGGCAAGAAATTTTGTCTTGTAACGATAATCAATCAAGGTGTTTACGTTTGGAACCGCAACAAAAACAACGTCGCCACCACGACCACCATCACCGCCGTTCGGGCCACCAAATTCAATATACTTTTCACGACGAAAACTGGCCGAACCGTTGCCGCCATCGCCCGCTTTGATATAAATTTTTGCCCTGTCTAAGAATTTCATTTTTTTACCTTTTGGGTTAATTATAACTTAAAAACTTGCAATTTCCAGTATAAAAGACTATAATGTGGGCGCTGGACAACAGTGATGATTCTGAATCCGTTGTGAAATAGTCATTTTGGACT
>JAGBGA010000096.1 GCA_017936185.1 Alphaproteobacteria bacterium
ATTGAACGCGACGCATCGTACATAGACGCCGCCCGCGAACGTATTGCAAACGTAACACCAATTGACCTGGGCAAAGTCGAAGTTGCCAAGCCAAAGCGCGACGAAATACGTGTTGCATTCAAAGAATTAATCGATGCAGGCTTGCTTTATTCTGGCCAAACATTGGTCAGTCCACGTGGCGAACGCGTCATGATTACCCAAGACGGCCAATTAACACACCAATTATATGGCAAAGCATCCATCCACGTCATGGCGGCAAAACTGCAACGCAGCGTCAGCTTTAACGGCTGGGACTATTGGTCGGCACAAAAACAAGACGGCACATTGGTCGCAATTGACGAATTACGCAAATATCTTCGCAATATAAAGCAAGGCATTAAACAAGCGGCCTGAACCAAAACTTGGGAAAAAGTACCATTGGCATTTTCACATAAAACATGCAATATTTATAAACGCGGACAACATTCGCGTGCAAGCATGCATCGAAAAAACGGACTTTCTGAAAGCCCTGAACCCACATCCCTACGTGCATTGTTTGCAATAAAACACCGGCCAATTGCCGGTGTTTTATCATGAATTCGAATTTTTTTTCAATAAACTTTGTACCGCCAACGGAAAATCCGACGCACGTGCCAGATAAGAACCACTGACCAACAAATCTGCACCTGCATCCCAACACAATTGCGCATTTTTATCATTTATTCCACCATCAACAGAAATTGTATACTTTAACCCATATTTTTTCCGCGTTGCCGCCAACACAGAAATCTTGTGCAACGCACCTGGTTCAAAAGCTTGCCCCGCGGCCCCAGGCACAACCGACATAACCATAACTTCATCAATTTCGCGCAATATCGGCTTTAACAGTGCCACCGAAGATTCCGGATGCAACGCAATACCAACACGACGCCCGGCATTACGCACCGCACGAATCGCCGCCCGTACCCCCGACGTATTCGTCGAAAGAATAACCGTATCGGCCCCGGCGGCAACCGCATCATTTGCCCAAACAAGCGGACTTTCCGTCATCAAGTGTACATGCAAATGCGCATCTGTATGCGCACGAATTGTTTTTATCTGTTCAATGCCACCAACAATTCTGTCTACATAAAACCCATCCATAATATCAACATGTATCATTGATATTCCCCCAGACTTGAACAGCGTATACGTATCTGGACGTTGCATATCAAAGCACAGTGTACTTGGCATAATTGGCACAAAACATTTGCGCGCACGCGGTTTACGTTTAAACACACGCCCAATCCAGTTGGCCCGTCGTTGCCACCGATTTTGACGTGCAATATATGAATCCCGATGTGCACTTTCTGCGTTCCATATATATTGTGACAATGCCCGAACATTTGCATCGGTCGACATTGCTTCGGTCACAACGGCAAAAGCATTTTCAATAAAATCGCGCAATCCTTCAATTTCTGCCCCACCACCGGTCAATATAATTTTTGTTGGTTTATATTTCGTAAATGCGTTCCAACATTGGTCTTTGATTTGCCCAATTATATCGACCAAAATCGGCAATATAACATCATTAACATCACCGCGCGAAAAATCATATGCCGTATCCGCCGGGGTAAAACGATCCATTTCCTTGGGCAACAGTGACGCCACCGAACGCTTAATTCTGTCTGCGGAATCAAAATCAAGACCAAAGTGTTGCGACACTGCATTTGTAATATCCGTTCCGCCCAACTTTATTTTCGTATGCCAAACCGGTCCACGATCGGTCCACACAGACGCACTTGTATACGCGGCCCCAAAGTCTATAAACATTGTCGTCTGTTTTGGCTTTCTGTATATCGCGTTTTGCAAGAAATGCGGGTCATAAAACGCATCAGATTGAATATGCGCCCCGCGCATATATTCATAAATTTTATTTACACCCGATTGCGAATAAAATATAACCCCGAATGCCGATATTAATTGTCTGTCGATATGTCCGACCGGCGTCAACATATTGCGCGACTGGGGCGCATCATATCGCAGTGGCACAATATGCATTGGCAAAAAGCCATCTGGCGAAGCAATTTGCGAAATTTGATTACGCACATCCGCGACACTAATTTTATGTTCCCCACCCCACACAGTATTTTTCGCGACCATATCGAACTGTGCATCACCAAAATCACCTGTGATATACGCAGAATCAAAATGCGTTCCGATTTGTCGTTCTAATTCATCAACCACCGACTTTATCGCAAACACAGTATCATAACAATTATCAATCGCAAAGAACGCCGACTTGTCAATTCGCGCCCCGCGCACACGATGCGCAATCCCCCGCACACCGAACGTACCGATATCAAGACACAAAAAAGACGAATCAATTAAATTCATTTTATACTTACTTTATCAATACCCGCGCCGCATCACGCATATCAATTACATTGACAGCCTTGTGCAAAATCCCATAATTTTTATTCAACGTAACCAATGTTCCAACCGCTTCGATTGGATTTGCTTCGGGCAACATAACAACAATTCCGCCCATCGTATGTAAATTCCAACGTCGATTTTCAATCCATTCAAGATAATCCAAATCCCCAATAAGATTATGTACCGCCTTGGTAATATCTTGGATATCATTTGGTACTTTGCCTTGGAAAACAACATTTCCGATATTTCGCGCATCTGTTGGTTTATTAACAATTGTACCATCGGCCGACAATGGATAAAAATGTTGTCCATCTGTCCAAAGTGCGATTGGCTTATACAATGAAACCTTTACCGACAAATTACCATTTGGCATACGTCGCACTGCGGCATCTTTTACCCCCGGCACCGCCAGCACCCGCGCATTCAAATTATCCAAATTCACAGAATAAGTATTCGTCCCCGGGGCAACAGACGCCGCCGCAACCAACGCGGACAAATCCTTGTTATTAACATCGGCTTTTATTGAAATATTTTGAACACGTGCGACATTTCCATGCCCCATTCCCGTCATTATTATTCGCACAGAAAAATACACCGCCAACACGACGGCCAGTGCAAAACACACCCAAAACCAAACAGAACGCTTCATGCATTACACTATATCATATTTTTTTATAATATTCAGCATTTATTCAAACAAAAAATCCCCCGATTGGGG
>JAGBGA010000097.1 GCA_017936185.1 Alphaproteobacteria bacterium
CCGGTCGTTCCAGAACCCATGAATGGGTCAATTATTATTTCGCCCGCTTTGGTTGATGCCAATATAATGCGACGTAATAAATCCATTGGTTTTTGGGTGTTGTGTAAACTTTTGCCGTTGGCGTCTTTGACGCGTTCTTCGCCAAGGCAAATGTTTATGTCCCAATCAGAACGCATTTGTTTGCCACCATTTAATTTTTTCATGGTTTCGTAATTGAATGTGTATTTGCCGGTCTTGGTCGGGGTGGCCCATATTAAGGTTTCGTGCGCGTTGGTAAAACGTGTGCCACGAAAGTTCGGCATGGGGTTGGTCTTTACCCATACGATGTCGTTTAAAATCCAAAAGCCCATGTCCTGTAACGCTGCGCCAACGCGGAATATGTTATGATAACTGCCGATTGTCCAAAGGGCGCCGGTGGGTTTTAATACACGTTTGCATTCAGACAGCCATGCACGTGTGAATTCGTCGTATTCGGCACTTGATGCAAATGAATCCCATTCGTCACGTACGGCACGCGCGGCGGTTTGGTCTTCGGGACGATAAAGCGTCTTGGCGCCAAGTTGAAGATTGTATGGTGGGTCTGCAAATACCGCATCAATCGATGCGTCGGGAATGCCGCGCATCAGGTCAATGCAATCGCCAAGTAAAATTTGATTAAGGTATTTGTTCATCTCTCGCTTTGCCCACAAGGTTATGTGAATATTTTATCATATTTTTGATGTAAAAAATTTGGGGTGGGTGGACTTTTTTTTAAATAAAAGACTTGATTTTTATAAAAATGCATTTTTTTTGGAAAAATAAAATTACTTGATAATATTGGATTTGATTGCTAACGTATATGTGTTATGAGATGTCCATATTGTAATTCAACAGACAGTCGGGTAACAGATTCGCGTCCAGATGTAGAAGACGCGATTATTCGTCGTCGTCGTGTTTGTGAACAGTGTGGCGCAAAGTACACAACGGTTGAACGTGTGCAAATGCGCGATTTGGTTGTTCGAAAAAATAATGGAAAGTTGGAACCGTTTGATCGTGAAAAACTGCGTCGCAGTATCAAGTTGGCATGTCGTAATCGGGATGTTGGTGATGAACAAATTGAACGATTGGTTACGTCGATTCATCGTCGTCTTGAAACAGAAACACCTGATGATACGGTTACAAGTGTTTTGGTCGGTAAAATGGTTTCTGATTCATTGTTGAATCTGGACCCAATTGCGTTTGTTCGATTTGTTTCTGTGTATCGCAAGTTTTCACGTGTGGCCGATTTTAAGAAAATTATTGACCAAATACCCGAAGATAATGATGATGCAGTGGTGTGCAAGTTACCAAAAACATCGCTGTTTTGATGATATAAAATGAAAAAGATTCTTGCCATTTTGGTTGGTGTGTTTTTTCCGCTGAATATTTTGGCGGCGGCTTTGCCACAGGTGTTAACCGATGTTGATGCCAGTTTGTATGAACAGATTTTTATGCTGCAAGATAAAGAAAAAATTAACACTGCGATAAAGGTGCAAAATCAAATTGCAGATAAATTGTTGATGAATGAAGTTTTATATCAACGTTATATTTCTGATTCTTATCGGACGCGTGGGCGTGAAATTGTGGAATGGATGGAACTTTATTATGATATGCCCGGTGCGGTTCGTATGCAAAAGTTGGCAAAAATTAAACAGGCGACTGTGCGTAAACCGTTTGTGCCAAAAATTATGACAGGGCCAGAATCAATTGAAACAGCCCAATCTGAAACATGGACGGCAAAAAAGTATTCGGGGTCGACAGAAAAAAATATTAACAAATTTAAAAGTGCGATTCGAAGCGGTTCAACAAAGGTGGCGCGCGAAATACTTGAAAGCAAATCGTTCAAGAAAAAATTGACAGAATCTGACTATGGTCGGTTGGCGGGGCGATTGTCCTATATATATTATACAAATGGTGAAATGGAATTGGCAAAAAAATGGGGGTTTGTTGCGTCGGATGCGAATTCTGAATATGGATTGTGGTCGATGGGATTGTTGTACTTTAAAGAAGAAAAGTATGCCGAAGCGCAAAAATATTTCAGTCGAATATTGGACTTGAAACAAATTAATAATGCGCGCAAGACCGAAGCGGCTTTTTGGGCCGGTCGTTCGGCGGATTTTAATGGTGATCGGGCGACTGCAAAAAAATACTGGCGCGTGGCGGCAACGCATCCAATGGCGTTTTATGGGGCGTTGTCGGCAACGATGTTGGGGCAACAGCCGGAATATGAATTCTTTGAAAATGATGTGACAAATGAAGATTACCAAGAATTAATGGAATCAGAATACGGAAAAATGGCGTTGGCTTTGTTACAGGTGGGCCGTAAAGACAGGGCCGAAGAATATTTAAAGTATCTGGTTACGTCCAAGGCGTCGGACAGAACGCTTCATGCCGTTAATGCAATCGCAACGGAATTCAGTATGCCAAGATTGTCAATCCAATCGGCAAGTGTTATCAAAGATCGTGGTATTCTTGAAATTGACGATGATATTATATATTCGGCCCAATATCCTTTGCCGGATTGGGAACCAATGGGTGGTTGGTCGATTGACAGGGCACTGCTGTTGGCAATAACCAAACAGGAAAGTAATTTCAGAACGTCCGCAAAATCAGGGGCAGGGGCCAATGGTGTCATGCAATTAATGCCAAGTACTGCAAAACGTGTCGCGCGGGCAAACAAGTTGGATATAACGCAAATGGATATGTCAAATCCAGAGCACAATATGTTCTTGGGCCAGCAATATATTGTCGACCTGTTGGCGCACCCAAGTGTGGAAAACAGTATTATAAAAATGCTGGCCGCGTATAATGCTGGGATGGGGACAATGGTAAAGTTTGAAAAGTCTTTCTATACATATGACCCGTTGTTATATATTGAAAGTTTTCCTGCGTATGAAACGCGAAGTTATATAAAGCGCGTGATGTCAAATTTATGGCTGTATCGTGCGCGATTGAATCAGCCATTGACGTCAATGAAAGAATTGGCAAATGGTAATTGGCCGCTTTATAACAGTGAAGACGAATATGTACAGCAACAAATTGCCGAACGTATGATGATATAAAAAATCCCCGATTTGGGGATTTTTTTATTCAAGTACTTGTTTTTGTAAATCAATTAATTTTTTGCAACCTGTGGTCGCCATGTTCATTAATTCAGTCAGTTGTTGCGCGTCAAATGGGTGTTGTTCACCGGTGGCTTGGATTTCAATAAATCGGCCATCGCCAGACATTACAAAGTTTGAATCCATTTCGGCAACACAATCTTCTTCGTAATCTAAATCAAGTATTAATTCATTTTGCCAAAGGCCGGCCGATACCGCGGCAACGTTGTCCATTATTGGATTGTCGGTTATTCGACCATTTTGAATCAGCCACTTTATCGCCAATGACAGTGCGACAAAGCCACCGGTGATACTGGCACATCGGGTGCCACCGTCGCCTTGTAATACGTCACAGTCAATTGTTATCGTGTGTTTCCCCAGGCGTTCCATGTCAACGACACTGCGTAAAGAACGGCCAATCAGACGTGAAATTTCAACGGCGCGATTGTCGTGTGTCATTGCGTCATGGCTTTTTCTTGTTGCGTTTGCGCGGGGTAACATACTGTATTCTGCGGTGACCCAGCCGCCGGTTTTGTTTTGAATGCGTTTCCAGGTTGGCTGGTTAAAGTCGACCGTTGCAGTGCAAAGTACGTGGGTGCCACCCATTTTTATAAGGCATGAACCTTCGGCCCATTTGTTGATGTGGGTTTCCATTGATACAGGGCGCATCTGGTTCGATTTGCGTAATGATGGACGAAGCATTATTTATCCTTGGGTTTTGGTTTTTTATTGTTTATGTGTTTATATTATATGGGTTGCGTATTTTTTGCAATTTTTTTTGGGTTTGCTTTTTTTTATAATATGATTATCCTTATATCCCTGTAAAAGGATTTTTATGTCAGCAAGGACAAAACGCCTGGTAAAAAAGGTTATTAGTTATTCGGGTATTTTCTTTTTTGTGTTGGCCGCAGGTATGCTGTGGTGGCAGTTGCGTGGGTACAGTTTGTCTGATATCGCGCATGCGATTTTGGATATTCCGTTGTTAAATTTGTTTGCGGCGTGTTTGGCGTGCTTTGGTGGGTATTTGGCACTGTCGCTTTATGATTTTTTGGCGTTGAATTATGTTGGGGGCAAGGTTTCTTGGTGGAAATGGATGTTGGCCGGGATGTTGGGCTTTGCAATCAGTAATAATGCCGGACATGCGGTGGTCAGTGGGGGCGCAATTCGATATCGGCTTTATACAAGATGGCGAATTCGTGGTGGTGATATATTGAAAATGCTGACGATATCGGGATTTACGTATTTCTTGGGGGCGTCGGCAATTGTGGTTATCAGCTATTTCTTGGTGCCACATGAATTATTTCAAGGTTCGGTGGGGGCAAGTGTTGGAATAAATGCTTTGTTTATATTTTGTCTTGCGGCGCTGTTGTCGTATTTTGCCGTCACATTGATATTTTATGGAAAAAGCGTCAAGATTGGTCAAATAAAATTCCAGGTTCCGTCAACGCAAATGGCTTTTGCCCAGATGCTTTTGGGAATAACGGACAGTGTGCTGGCCGGTTTGGTGTTGTATTTTTGTTTGACGCCATTTGTTGATATACCGTTTGTGGTGTTTATGGGGTTGTTTGCAATTGCCCAGACAACCGGCGTGTTCAGCCAAGTGCCCGGTGGTATCGGGGTTTTTGAAAGTGTGTTCTTGTTGGCATTGCCAGATGCAGTGGACAAGGCAAATATATTTGGCGCACTGTTGACGTACAGAATTATATACTATGTGTTACCATTGATTGGGGTGGGGGGATTGTTCTTTATCTATGAACGTTGGTTGCGGGCGCGAATGAAGCGGTGGTTGAACGAAGCAAAAGAAAAAATTAATGATGTAAAAGAAAAAATACCTGCGAAAATCAAGAATATAAAATCTGATAAAAAAAATAGAAAATAAATACCTTGCGAACATATATATTGTCGTGTTAGAATATGCCCTGTGTATAATATGGGGTTATAGTTAAGTGTTTGTATTGTCACTGTTTTCAATAATCCGAATGGCGTCGATGGTTAACGTGGCGCAATCCCTTGGCATGGGCTTGGACGCCCCATGGGGACGGTTTATTGCCATTGAATACACCACCAAAACAAAAGGATTACAAAATGTCAAAAAAAATATATGTGGATGCAGTCCACCCAGAAGAAACACGTGTCGTCGTTGTTGATACGACAACAAATCGTGTTTCGGACTTTGACGTTGAAACAACAACCAAGCCACAAATAAAAGGTAATATATATCTGGCCAAGGTTATTCGTGTTGAACCGTCTTTGCAGGCTGCATTTGTTGATTATGGAACCGGAAAAAATGGGTTCTTGCCTTTTTCGGAAATTCATCCGGATTATTATCAAGTGTCGGCAGAACAAAAGAAAAAGTTGTTGGAATTGGCACATGCCAATATCGTCGATGACGATGATGACCCAAATGACGAAGAAGATGAAGTCGCAGAATATGATGACCACAGTGCCGGTGAAGACAATATAGAATTTGCCAAACGGGCACGTGAATTTAAAATTCAAGATGTTATCAAACCAAAACAGATTCTTTTGATTCAAGGCGTAAAAGAAGAACGTGGACAAAAGGGCGCTTCAATGACAACGTATTTGTCATTGGCGGGACGGTTCGCGGTGCTGATGCCAAATTCGCGCAAGCGTAACAGTTATGGTATTTCGAAAAAAATATCTGACAAGGCCGAACGCGCACGCCTTCGTGAAGTGTTGCATGGATTGAAAATACCAAAGGGTATGACGGTTGTTTTGCGTACTGCGGCCATGGATGCCGCCGGTGCAGATATTGCCGCAGATTATGATTACCTGGTGAATCTTTGGAATGAAATTCGTAAAACAACATTGGAATCTGTGGCGCCGGTTACAATCCATACCGAAGATTCTTTGTTGCGTCGTGTTGTGCGCGATTTCTTAAGTGATAAAGAAGATGTCTTGGTTATCCAAGGTGAAGATGCATATGATGCAGCAAAACAATATTTTCAACAAATGTACGGGCGTGCCCCGCGCAAGCAGTTGGTGCATTACAAAGATGCCGGTGTGCCTTTGATGGTCAAGGCCGGTGTTGAAAAACAACTTGAAGGTTTACATGGACCATATGTTCAATTGCCATCGGGTGGGTCGCTGGTTATAAATCAAACCGAAGCAATGGTGACAATTGATGTTAATTCTTCACGCGCAATCAAAGAAAAAGATATTGAACAAACCGCTTTAAACACAAATTTGGAAGCCGCCGAAGAAATCGCGCTTCAGTTGCGTTTGCGCGATTTGGCCGGTATTGTTGCGATTGACTTTATTGATATGGAAGAAGAAAAGAATAATCGTAAACTTGAAATGAAGATGCGCGAAGTTATGAAGCGTGACCGCGCACGTACCCAAGTTGCCAAGATTAATAACTTTGGTGTTTTGATGTTGTCGCGTCAACGCCTGCGCAGCAGCTTTATGGAATCGTCTTATGTGCCATGTCCGCATTGTATGGGGGCCGGGGTTGTGCCATCAATTCAGACGGCGGCAATTATATTGTTCCGTCATTTGCAAGAAAAGTTGTTGGCAAAGTCTGCACAGAAAATAATTATGACCGTCCCAACAGATGTCGCAGTGTACTTGTTAAATCACAAGCGGGCAGAATTGGCAGAAATGGAAGCCAAATTTGAAACAGAAATTGTTATTGTCGGTGATGACAGTTTGATGAATATTGACCAATATTCAATTCAACGTGTTGCCCCAGAACAAAACAAGACAGAAGATTTGTTGAATGCGTTCGCACCATCAACAGATGCAAAAAAGAAAAATGCACAACATGTTGATGCCAAAAAGACAACGGTTAATGCACAACGTCGTAAACGTAAAAAGCAACCGAAAAAGAAAACGCTTTGGCAAAAAATTGTTGGTTAAAAAAATCCCCGATATGGGGATTTTTTTTATTGTTTTTGTGACGATTCCGATATGGGGCGTACGACCAATGATATTATTAATACCGTTATAAATAATAATTTGCAATTCGCGATAAAATTCCCTAAGATAAAAATGTCACACAAAGATGTGTGTCGGGGCTGTCGAAAGCCTGTTTAAACCCGATACAAATGTATCGTTAAAACCCCCGCTTGGTCGGGGAGCTGGTGATATATATAATACGGGCAACCGAAAAATCGCCAGAGTCACATGGTTTAAGCTGATTTTCGAACTCCCTGACCGTCATGTTTGTATGACGGTTGTTTTATTTAATAAAAAAGGATTTCGTATGAAAAAGATAGCTTGTATTTGTGCTTTGGTACCTTCTATTGCTTTTGCAGAAACTGAATTTAAAAAAACTTTGACCGAAGAAGCGCCAAATGAAATAACAATTGACGACACCACTTATGTTCGAAAATATGATGCAAATGTGCGTTTCTTTGTCGGGATAGATATGCCGTTGGTCTTTTATAGTACCGAAGATATTACATTTGATTTAGGGGGGGATGATGTCACACGAAAACACAGTGAACTTCGTTTAAACGAAAATATTTTGGACGGAACATCGCTTTCATTTGGATTTGACATCGACAACATGTTACGTATTGGTTTTGACTTTTCAAAAAGTAATACGACTACAAAATTAGATAAAGAAAAACAAGAAACTGATGTTGGGCATTATGGTGTATACGCGGATGGATTCCTTTATAGTACAAAAATTGTGTCTCCTTTTATTCGTTTGGGTATTGGTTGCATTACAGCAAAAAAAGATTCGGTTGATTATTCTTCGGTGTTTTTTCGTGCGGGCATTGGTGCAAACTATAAAATAACAGAAAATACTTTTTCATATGTATTGATGGATTACACTTTTATTCCGCAAGGTGATATCGATGACATAGATGCGTCAATTGACGGCAATGTATTTTCCATATCTGTTGGGATGGGATATAAATTTTGAGCCATAAAATGCATCAAATAATGCGTTTTTTGGTGGCACTGTTACCCCCCCAGGCGCAGTGGGAACTTGCTTTGGGTTTATATATATCGGTCGGTTCCCTTGGCGAAAACGCCTGCGGGGCATTCGTGACAATTCGTCTGCGCTGGCGCTTGTCTTATTTACTCATTGTCGTGCCCGACACAGGCAAAAATAAAAATCCCCAAAAGGGGATTTTAATTTTTGGTGGCCCTGGTCGGACTGTAAATTCCCATGTTCGTTTACACTCCATGGGCCCCTTTCACTACGTAAGGTTCACACGGCGCATTCGCTTGTTTTCACCAACTGACGTTCCGAACCGGTCGGTTCGTGCCCGACACAGGCAAAAATAAAAATCCCCAAAAGGGGATTTTAATTTTTGGTGGCCCTGGTCGGACTCGAACCGACACTCATTGCTGAACTTGATTTTGAGTCAAGCGCGTCTACCAATTCCGCCACGGGGCC
>JAGBGA010000098.1 GCA_017936185.1 Alphaproteobacteria bacterium
ACTGCATCCATCAAGAATCCTTTTTGTTACAATAAAAAAATATCATTTTTTCAGCAACTTATACACAGGAACCTTTTCATTTCACAAAAAAAACTTTACACTTGATAAAATATGCTAAGATATGAATAATAAATTGCAAGAACAAGGGGAACAAAAACATGAAAAGATCGGATATTGTACGTTCTATACAGGTAAATTTCAAACACATGCGCCCAAATGACGCGGCGGCAATTCTTGACACTGTATCGGACCAAGTTATTGAATCTGTGGCGAATGGTGACCGCATTGAAATTCGTGGCTTTGGCACATTCCAACCACGCGCCCGTGCAACCAAGATTGGATACAATCCATGTACTGGCAAACCAATGCCATTACCGGCCAGCACGACCATTCTTTTCAAACCAAGTCGTGAATTAACCAAGAAAATGAATGGACAATAATTATGTTATTTGGCAAAAAATCTGGTATAAAAAATCGCAATCGCGAACGCTATGAACGCGTGCGCCGCTTGATGTGGATAAAATGCGAATCGTGCGGTCGTTTGGTATATTACAAAGACTATAAAGAAAACAAATACATCTGTCCAAATTGCGGTCGCGCATTTATAATGACGCCAAAGCAGCGCTTTGATTTATTATTTGATGACAATTCATGGGAACGCCTTGTCCCACCCAGCATTTCGGACGACCCATTAAACTTTACAGACCGCGTATCGTATCAAGACCGCCTGACCGAAGCGCGCGATGACACCGGCGCATACGACGCAATAACAACCGCCGACGGGACAATTGGTGGAATACCGACAACTGTATGTGTATTAAATGGTCTGTTTATGATGGGTTCTATGGGGCGTGCCGCCGGTGACGCAATTGTTGCCGCAATGGAACACGCCATTGCAGAACGCCGTCCATTTATAATGGTTACATCAAGTGGTGGCGCCCGCATGCAAGAAAACATATTGTCTTTGATGCAGATGGCCCGCACAACGGTTGCTGTAAACAAGTTGCACGCCAACGGCATTCCATACATCGTATTATTAACCGACCCGACATTTGGTGGTGTTACTGCATCCTTTGCGATGCTGGGCGACATTCATATTGCCGAAAAGGGCGCGCGCATTGGTTTTGCAGGCCGTCGTGTAATTGAACAAAATATCCGCGAAAAATTGCCATCAAACTTTCAAACTGCCGACTATCTTTACGAACATGGTATGGTTGATATGGTTGTGGCACGTGGTGACCTTCATGACACAATTGAACGCATATTGGCGGTATTGACAAAACAAGAACGCATTCCACGTCAAATCAAGGTAACAACACCCGTTTTGGACGCATCCAAGAAAATACGTGGCATGGGCGAAAACGAAGCATATGACAAAGTACTTTTGGCGCGTCACGAAAACCGTCCACATTTTCTTGACTATATAAACGGTATTGTTGACGACTGGACATATTTGGCGGGCGACCGTCTTTATGCCGAAGATGCCGCCATGGGGTCTGGCATTGGTTTTTGGCGTGGCATACCGGCGGTAATCATCGGGCAAGAGCAGGGACGCACAATCGAAAGTCGCCAAAAACATCGTTTTGGCATGGCGAACCCCGACGGATATCGCAAGGCCCAACGCATGATGCGATTGGCGGAAAAATTTAACCTTCCGTTAATATCACTGTTTGACACTGCCGGCGCATTTGCCGGTCGCGAAGGTGAAGAACGTGGCCAATCCCAAGCCGTTGCCACATCGATTTCCTTGGGGCTTTCTGTCAAGACACCGTATGTTGCGGTCAATGTTGGCCAAGGTGGTTCGGGTGGCGCCATTGCGATTGGAACCGGCGACCGCGTATTAATGCTTGAAAACGCAATATATTCTGTGATTGCGCCCGAATCTTGTGCAAGTATCCTTTGGAAGGATAACAAGTTCAAAGCAACCGCGGCGGCCGCGATGAAGTTAACCGCACGCGACATGGCAAATTTGAATGTTATTGACGAAGTCATCCCGGAACCGACAGGTGGCGCCCACACAGATTGGCAAACGACGATGGAATTGTTGTCAAAATCTGTTGCCAAACACATCACTGAATTACAGGAAATCCCGGCATCTGAATTGCCTGGACGTCGTGCGGACAAGTACCTTGCAATGACACGTGATGTTGAAATATATCAACCGGCCCACGTTGGTGAAGAACACTAAAAAAAGCACCCGCCGATTGGCGGGATTATTTTTTATAATTTTCATGCTTGCATTTAAAAACCGAATTCTATATAATAACCCACGCAAGGAGCGTTGGCAGAGTGGTAATGCAGCAGATTGCTAATCTGTGACCGAAATTTTTGGTCCATAGGTTCGAGTCCTATACGCTCCGCCAGAAA
>JAGBGA010000099.1 GCA_017936185.1 Alphaproteobacteria bacterium
GGTGGACAGTATACGTAACGGTGGCTTGCTTGGGGCTGGGGACGACGCATTTGTAAAGCAATTTTTGCCCGACGTTCACACAGACTTTGTTTTTGCGGCGATTGCCGAAGATATGGGCGCCATAATGGCATGCGGTTTATTGGTGTTGTTATTCTATGTATTTCGTCGTTTGATTCAGAACGCGACAAACGCGCGCGATTTGTTTGTCTTGTACGCAACGGGTGGTACGGCGGCGCTGTTTGGGATTCAGATTTGCTTTAATATGTTAACAACATTAAACCTGTTTGCACCCAAGGGCATGACATTACCGTTTATCTCTTATGGGGGCAGTTCGCTGTTGGCATATTGTTTGTTGTTCGGAATGATACTTGCGATTGTTCGCGAAGACAAATGGGCATAATGTTTGTATTGATACAAAGGGGTGTTAAAATGAAAATATGGATTGCAACTGGTGGCACTGGGGGGCATGTTTATCCGGCGCTTAGTGTTGCCCAAGAATTGGCCACACGTGGTCACAGTATAACAATTTCATACGATGGTCGCGTACGTGATATGGTACGTCGTGGTGCGCCGTCTGGGGCGCATTTTTCGCATGTTTGGGCGTCTGGTGTTGGCGCAAAAAGTCGCGTAAAGCAAATGTGGGCATTGTTTAAGATTGGTGTTTCTGGGGTGGCATTGGTTTTGCGTTTTATGATTTCGCGTCCGCATCGTGTTGTTGCGTTTGGTGGCTATGCGTCTGTGCCGGCGGTTTTTGCGGCGCACGTTTGGGGCGTGCCGACATTTTTGCATGAACAGAACGCGGCAATTGGTCGTGCGAACAAGTTCACGATGCGCTGGGTCAAAACATTGATGACCAGTTTTCCATCTGTTTCCGGTATTCCAAACACAAATGCGCGTGTTGTTTATACGGGGCTGCCGGTTCGTCGCGATTTTTTAAATGCCGCCGGCGCGCCATTGCCGGGTGGGTCAAGACTGCTTGTAACCGGTGGTTCATTGGGGGCGACGATTCTTGACGATGTTGTACCTGTTGCGGTTGCGGCGATGAAAAACAAAAAGATATTTGTTACCCATCAAACGCGTCCCGAAAACGTAGAACGGTTACAGCGCTTTTATTCCGAACATAAAATTCGCGCAAATGTATTGTCGTTTATTCACGACATGGCGGGTGCGATTGCCGGTTCTGATTTGGTCATCGGGCGCAGTGGTGCCAGCACCGTCGTAGAATTACAAACAATTGGTCGTCCGGCAATATTTGTGCCACTTGGCATAAACCCAGACCAAGCCGCCAATGCCGCCAGCTTTGCAAAAAACGGTGGTGGTTTTTCGATTGAACAATCCAAGTTTACCGCCAAATGGTTAACATCGACCTTGTCTGAATTATTTGATAATCCGTCGCGTCTTGACAAGATGGCCAAAAAAGCCCTTGTAAAAAATGACGCGGTTGATTTGATATCAGACGTTGTAACAAAATAAATACCGTCCGCCCGCGTGGCGGATTTTTTTGTTGTATGATGTTGTATTTTCTTCTTGCGTGCGATTCGTCATTTGTTCTATGATTGAAATGGAAGGAAAGGAATTATGCGTCATATTACAATCAGTGTATTGTCGGTCTTTGTCGTATTGCCCGCGTTGGCCAGTGCGCGTTTACCGGTTGTGAATGTTGCATCGGGGGGTGTTTCTGCGCGTGCGGCATTTGGTGAAGATGCGACAATTGCAAAAACAAAGACACCAATTGTGACACCCAGTGTGGCGTCCCCAACCCGTACGCGTAATGTCGTTGCGCGTACTGTCAAGGCACCACTTGTGCAAAAGTCGGTTGATGTTGGTGAAAATATTATTGCGTCAAATGATGATCTGGCGCCACGTCGCCCAAGTAATGATTTATGGGCCAAGAATGATGTTGCATTACGTATGCCAAATGCAAACGAATTTTCTGTTTTTCGTTCTGACAATTTATTGCCCGAAGAATCACTTGATAAACCAACGCGTGTTGCCACTGTGACGCCGGCGCATGTTGGGTCGGACGACGTATCGCCGATGCGTGAATTGGACGCCCAGATTGCCCAATTAACACAATTGCATCGCCAAAGTGATACTGCGGCACGCACTGTATCACCACGCGTGATTCGTTCGCCGATATCAAACACTGCGACGCCTGTGGTGGCGGTGTCTGAACCGTTGACGCCTGTGTCGGAACCTGTTCGTGTTGCGCGCGCCGATGTGCCAAAGACCGACCAAGAAATTAATCTTCGTCGTTTGGTTGTGCCGATGGATTCCGACGATGTTATTGTGCGCAGTGTTGAAAAAAACAAGTCGCCACGTATTGCCGCGGTTCGTGATGATATGAGCAAAATGTCCCCATCCGAACTTCGTCGCGCATTCAGAAAAACCTTTTTATCAGAAAACAAGCATTTTTCCACATACTCAATCGATGACCGTTTCGATACGGTCAGTGACATGTCACAAAGCATCGAAGGTTTTACCGCGCGTTCAAATTTATCCGAAGACACAGGTATAAAAAAGCTTGAAATAAAAATCACATTTCGCAACGATGATTCGGCCCTGACGCGTGAAAATTATACATTGTTGGCGGAAACGGCGGCCTTGGTTGCCAATCGCCCGACCAGTGCGATACAAGTTGCAATTCCACAATCCATGACGACCAGCAAAGATGGCCGGAAATTGGCGGCACGTCGCTTGGCGATTGTTGAACAAGCCTTGACCGATAACGGTGTATCGGTTCAGCGTATTGTCCCTGTCTTGGCCCAGCGTGATGAACCAAGTTTTGTTTTGCGAGTCATATCAAATGAAAAGTACGAAACCTTGACCCAACAATCCCAAAATATTTTTGGTGACACCGTCAGTAAAAAGTCCTATAAAAGTATGTCGTGGTAAAGGTTATAAAATTTTTTATTGAATTTTTATTTCCGCCGGCGTGTCCACTTTGTGATACGCCGGTATCAACACATGGTGAACTGTGCGCGGCGTGTTGGACGTCGATTGATTGGATATCCGAACCACGTTGTGTAAAGTGTGGATATCCATTTCCGGCAAATCTTGATTTGGGTTATATTCCAATGTGTCCAACATGTGCGTCGGGCAATTGTGAACTTGACTGGATTCGAAGTGCATGCGCATATGATGATGCATCGCGTTCGGCAATGTTACCGTTCAAGCATGGTGGTCGTGTTTCTTATGCGAATTTTATGTCGCGTGCCATGATATGGGCATTGCGCGATATTGATGTTGACGCCGATATTGTTATGCCGGTGCCTTTGGCGCGTCGTCGTCTGTTTCATCGTGCTTATAACCAAGCGACTTTATTGGCCCGCCCAATTGCACGTGCGTTAAATTGTCCACTTGATGTTGATTCTGTCCGTCGAAAGTATCGCCCTGATATGGGGCACAAGAATGCGCGCGAACGTGCAGAAAATATTCATGGTGTTTTTGAAGTCGTGTGTCCCGATAAAATTCGTGGTCGAAAAATATTATTGGTTGACGACGTTATGACAACCGGCGCGACATTTTCTGAACTTCGTCGCACATTAATTCGTGCGGGTGCGACGGCGGTATATGGTGTAACGTTTTGTCGTGTTGTACGCGCGATTTAGTTTATTTTTTGATTGTTGTTTGCGTTCAATACGCCGCCAATCATGCTTTGTACTTCTTGCATAATTAATTTTTGCGAACACATTTTGAAAAGGTCGACAATAATTTTTTCCCCAGGTGTCAACATCGCTGCGCCCGGTGTTAAATAAATGGTTGTAAGTTCGTTACCGTCAATATCAATACTGTATTCAAAGTAAGGTTTCTTGCTTGTTTTTTCCAATACAATCGAAACAGTAAATGACAATATTCTTTCATCGGGCAAGTATATAATATATTGCTTGATTGGTTCATTTGGGGAAATGTCAATGGACACAGAATTGTTTTTGATTGCATCAATCAAAAAATCAAGTATTTCCTGGTCTGATTTTTTTAGTGTATTCATTACTTTTTCTTTTGGTTATCGGCTTTTACAAATTCGCGAAGTTTGCGCATAAAGTCTTGTTGTTGTTGTTTGAATCTTGCGGTATGTTCGGGGGTATTGCGTTTTGCGCGTTCTTCTTTGATGTGTTTTTGGTGCAGTATTTCATATGCATCCATAACAGCGGCGCATATTTTGTTTGCGATTGAAATGCTTTCTTTGTCGTATTGTTCGCATCCCGGGCGCAACGTGACCACTGTTTTATCATTAATACATATGTCTTTTATATCATAGTCGAAATATTTCAAACATGAAATTTTTGTTCCGTCTTTAAGTGTGACGACCCCAACCACACCCGACATATTTGTGCCAATTTCTGCTTTGCCTTGTTTAATCGCATCCAAGATGTATTCAAGTGTCTGTTTGTCGATTTTTGAAGACAGTGTTTTGCGTTTTTCTTGTTCTTGTGCAATCTGTTGCACGCGTTCCAAGAACGCATCACAAACAAGATTGGCAAGCATATCAAGCTCACTATCGAACTTTGTATCTTTCCTAAGCAGTATTCGTGAAAATCTGCGTCCGTTTATGGTCAGTGTTCTTATGTTATATTCGGGTATATGTTCAAATTCCACCGGCACATCACCCACCATATTAACGCGGTACGTTGTTTCGGTTGGTGTTTTCTGTATCGATATATCGTTATGTTCAATTGCGTAAAGAATTGCATAAAAATAATCGTATACATGTGGCGAAGAAACTTTCTTTGGGTCTAATTTCATGATAACCTCGGTTCTTTATCCTAAGATGTAATACATTTTTGTGTTTTTGTCAATATATTTTAGGTTTCTTGAATTTTATCCGTATATATATTATGTTTTTTTGGTCCGATATATAATTTATTCAAAGGGGAATTTATCATGAAAACAAAGATATTATCTGTTGTTACTGGGTTGGTTTTGCCGATTGCGGCCAATGCGTCATTGCCATTTGTTGGTATGTATCAAACGATTGACGACGAAACAAATTCGCCAAAATCAATTGTTGCATTATATGAATACGCCGATGGCAATGAATCAAAGTTGGCGGGTCGCATAATTGCACTTTATGGTGCGGACGGTAATATTTCTGAAACATTATCAAATCCGACGCGTATTGCCGATGCGGTACGTGGTGCGCCAAAAATGGTTGGGCTTGATATTATATGGAACATGGAATGGGATTCCGACGATTTGGAATTTGGTGACGGAAAAATAATGGATCCAAAGTCGGGCAAAGTGTATTCATCTGTCATGTGGCAAGACAAAAACACAGCCGACAAATTAAATGTTCGTGGCAAAATCGGTCCATTTGGTCGAACCCAAGTTTGGAATGTTTTGGATAAAACTACATTGCCGTCTGAATTGCAAAATCTTGATACCGCCAATTGGACGCCGAATATTGTAAAATAAAAAACGCCCAACTGGGCGTTTTTTTTGTTTGTTATTTAGATATTAAAAACCCATTGGTTTTTCCATTTTTACGCTTGAAACCTTTTTATCCAATGCCTTGACGACTTCGTCTGTGATATCAAGATTTGCCACGTTTGCACCTGTGCGCGCCATACGTCCGTCAATAACCAAAGACAATTGTTTTTTATCAATAATACCTTCGATAATTGGGTCAAGGTGTTTTGTTTGCATTTCGTTTAACGCTTTCTGATAAGACATTTCAATGCTTTGTGCGCGTTCTGTCAAATCACGTTGTAATTTTGTTACTTTATTTTGATAATCGACGACGCGTCTTTGCAGTGCTTCGCGTGATAAAACGTCTTGTGACTTTTCAATTTCTGCTTTTTCTTTTTCAAGTGCTTTTTGGTCACGTGTTAATTCTTCGCGCAATTCATTTTCGTATTTTTCTTTTTGTTCACGAAGTGCTTTTAACGCCGTTGCCTTTGTTTGGGTTTCGTCCATTCTTACAACCGCGATACGAAGATTTGCACCATTTGCAGCATCTGTGCTAACTGTTTCCATTGCTTCTGCGACCGATGCGCCACTTGTTCCTGAATTTAAAGCAGAAACCGCCCATACACCCAACGCCGCAACCACAACGACAACCGCCGCCACAATGCCGGTTTTTTTATAGCTTTTTACAGCTTGATTTTCATTTGATTTTTTTACCATTTTTCCGTCCTTTGTTTTTGTTTGTACCCAAAGTATAACAACAAAAAACAGAAAGTAAAACAGATTTTAATTCTTCAGAATGTCACCCGCATACCGGCCGAAATAAATGGCGTTTGGGATGTTGTGCCGCCTGAAATCCATCCGTCAAGATGTTCGCTGTACTTGTATCGAAAAGATGCAATCAGCATGTTGTCCTTAAAGTCATGAACATCATGTTGCCATATTCCTGTGTCTGAAAACATATATGTCAAAGACACACTGTATTTTAACAAGTCGTAACTGACCCCTGTGCCGGCAACAAATCCATCAGATACCGGCCCGATTGGATTTTGGTCGTATATTACGCGTGACGTTATTCCCCAAATCCAACTGTTGTATTGTAAATTCATACCCATTGAAATTTGCGCGCGCCAATCGGCGGTAACACCGGGTGTATAAACTTCGTTATCAAAATCGCGTGGACGGTTCATAAAAGACGCACCAAAAGAATACGCTGTCTTCACTTTTCCATATGGCCGGCGAATTTTTAATCCGGCATCAATTGTATAATCAAAGTCGTCTGCAAATCCCGCCACAGATAATCCATATTGCGCCGGTGTTCCGCCCTTTGACACAATGTTAACACGCGGCGCATTTCGTCCCGATGTTAATGTTGTGTCTGCGATTACCGGGCCGTCTGGGATAATTTTTTCATTAAACAGTGGTCTGTCATTTATGCGAAGTCCCCCGACGTCTGGTAATCCGACGCCCAACTTTCGCGCGATTGAATCTGTATAACCAACTTCAACCCGCCCCAAAGATTTTGATTCAACGTATCCAAATGTTTCGCGTGAAAAGTTCCCTTTATCAACCGCGGCTTGGTCCATTGCATAAACAAACCCAAGTTTAAAATTGTCGCTTGCGTCATATGTAATTTGCCCGCGTGCGCGCCAATCGCCAATAAACAATGTTGATTCAAAGTCCGGTTCAATAATCCCGCCTGTGCCATACCCGGTCAGTTTAACGGACACGCGCCCCATGTCATACTGAAGTGCATCTGCCGCGCATGGCATTGCCAATATTACCATAATTGTTGGTAAAATTTTTTTTAACATTCTTAACCCTGTGTTTCTTTTAATATTGCATCGCGCAGTTTATTGTACGCCCGTTCTTCGATTTGTCGCACACGTTCACGTGACACGCCGTATTTCTGTGATAACAATTCAAGTGTTTCGGCCGGCTGCTTTAATCGGCGTGCGGTTAATATTTCCCGGTCGCGTTCAGACATTTGCGCCAAATGTTTTTTCAGTAAATCATAGCCGCGTCTTCTGAATTCAATTTGTTCAAGTGTTTCTTCGATTGTTTCGCGTCCATCGGTCATATTTGACAATATGTCTGTGCCACCTTCTTCGGAATTTATTGGCGTATTCAGTGACACATCACGCGCCCCAACACGTGTTGCCATACGTTTGACATCTTTTTCTGGCACTTCCAAATAATTTGCAATTTGTTTTGTTTGTTCATCTGTCAGATTATTGTCCATAATCCCCAGTGCGCGTTTTGCCCGCGACAAATTAAAGAACACACGTTTTTGATTTGCGGACGTTCCGATACGAACGATTGACCAATTATTTAAAATTGTTTCGTATATTTCTGCTTTGATCCAAAACATCGCATAGGTTGAAAATCTGAATCCTTTGTCTGGGTCGAACTTTTGCAGTGCCTGCATTAATCCCATATTTCCACTTGCGATTAAGTCGGCCACCAGAATTCCATAATTTTTATAGTCGTACGCCACCGACACAACAAGTCTTAAATGACTTGCCACCAATTTTTCTGCTGCGAATTTGTCTTGATTTTTTACCCATTGTGACGCGTATTCATATTCTTGTTCTGCGGTCAAGACCGGTATTTTTTGAACAGTTTGTATATATTGCGCCAAACTGGTATCGTCGCTTACCCCACGTGCTTCGACGATACTGTTATTTTTCAATGTTGGTAAAGTACTCTTGATTTCCTTTTTCATAACTTCTATAGTATACCATAAATTAATAATTATCAAGCACAGGAGTTTTAATTATGGCCAGCATTTTGGAAAGAAACAAAGACATCAAAGCACCTAAAAAAACGCGCGCCGAACATATGGAAGACGCCCTTTATCGTGAAGTTTGGGAAGATGTAAACAACGAAAAAACCTTAAAGTTCATCAAAAAATATTCCAAACACATGATTGCCGCGGCCTTGATTGTAATGATAATTGCGACGGGTATTCAAATCGGCATTCGTACGTACCATGCCAACAAAATCGCGACGGCGACGGCATATGAAACCGCGCTTGAAAACGTTGATGCCAATGCCTTGGCGGCTTTGTCTGAAAATGCGTCGGGCGCGACGGCGGATCTTGCCTTGTTCCAAGCGTACTTGTTGGACCAAGACGTTGAAAAATTGGAACGTTTGGCGCGCGATGGTCACACACGTGATTTTCGTGATTTGGCCAAGATGCACATCGTCGGCGTTCGTGGTGACGAAATGTCGGCCTTGGATGTTGAAAAATATCTTGAAGATTTGAACACCACATCATCACCATTTTATTATTCGTCGCGTTTGACCGTTGCGCAAAAATATTTGGCCGATGGTGATGTGCCGGCGGCGAACAAATGGCTTGATAAAATAATCAACGATTCTGATGCGCCATCTGTGATAAAGGCGACGGCGGAAAGCATTCGTTAATCATGGGGGCAAAAATGCACAAGATTTTTGCACTTGCATGTTGTGTTCTGGCTTTGGTGGCATGTGATAAACATGACCCAATATTACCGGGTGAACGTACGGCCATCTTTGAATCATCAAGTGTGCGTGTTCTTGGGACGCAAATATCGGACATTCCGACATCTGCATACGTGTTTGACAATTCGAACTGTCCATATACCCAAGATTCTGAAAATGTTATATGGGATGGTACGCGCCGTTTGTTCAGTGGTTTTGCCACAAAAAACACAGTGGCAAGTGACGTAAAACCCATCTGTGACGGCGGTTACGTATACGCCGGATTGACGACGGGTGAATTGATACGCGTAAACCCAAAGACGCGTCAAATATCGTGGATTGCCGATATTTATCGTTCAAGTAACATGACCGGTGGTGCGTCAATGGTTGACATTGTATCGCCACTTGTGATTCATGGTGATTCTGTGTACGTTGGCGGTTTGGGCGATGCGTTTTGTCGTGTTAACAAAGTCTCTGGACTTAAAAAGTGGTGTGTTGGCATTGGTGTTTCGCATCCTTTTGTGATTGCAGGCAACTATGCATTTGTGGTTTCGACGGACGATAATTTGTATGCGGTACGTCTTGCCGATGGTGGTGTTATGTGGCGTTCTGGGGTGCGCGAATCGGGCGCGCCAAGGTATGAAAGCGGTGCCATTCGCGTCCAAGACGACATATACAACGTGTCTGATGGCAAAATGAAATAAAATAAAAAAAGACTGGACAACATAAAAAATATATTATATCATTCGTCCGCTTGGGTGTTTAGCTCAGTTGATTAGAGCATCTCGTTTACACCGAGAGGGTCGGGGGTTTGAGTCCCTCAACACCCACCAAGA
>JAGBGA010000100.1 GCA_017936185.1 Alphaproteobacteria bacterium
ATAACGCACACATAATACCACATTCGGAAATAAGTCAAATAAATTTGTTTCCCCACCTTGATTTTTTGAATATCGTGATTTATAGTTCAAAAAAATCAAAATTTATGGGGAAAACTATGTATAATTGGTTGATGAAGTTTTTTTCTGCGGACATGGCGATTGACCTTGGGACGGCGAACACATTGATTTACGTCAAGGGTCGCGGCATTGTTTTAAACGAACCATCGGTTGTTGCGGTTGCTGAAAACCGTTTAATGGGCCGCAAAGAAATATTGGCGGTCGGAACCGAAGCGAAACAGATGTTTGGTCGTACGCCTGGAACAATATCTGCGGTTCGCCCATTACGCGATGGTGTTATTGCAGATTTCGAAGTTGCCGAAGAAATGATTAAATATTTCATTCGCAAGGTTCATCATAAAAATCCATTGGCGGCACCATTAATCATTATTTGTGTTCCGTCTTGTGCGACCCAGGTTGAACGCCGCGCGATTCAAGAAGCGGCCGATGCCGCCGGCGCACGCAAGGTTTATATTGTCGAAGAATCAACGGCGGCGGCGATTGGTGCGGGCTTGCCGGTGGAAAAGCCTGTTGGTTCCATGGTTCTTGATATTGGTGGTGGCACGACCGAAGTTGCGGTTATGTCGTTGGGCGGCATTGTTTATTCGAATGCGGTTCGTACGGCGGGCGACCAAATGGACGTTGATATCATCGACTTTGTGCGCAAGAACAAGAATTTGTTAATTGGTGAAAATACAGCCGAAGAAATTAAAAAACGCATTGGTACGGCCATCATGCCCAAAGACAAAACCAACGAATTAACAATGAAGATAAAAGGGCGCGATTTGTTGTCGGGTACGCCACGTGAAACGGTTATTACCGAATCGCAAATTGCGGGTGCATTGGCACAAACGGTTTCAAAAATTGTTGATACGGTTCGTCAAGCGCTTGAATTAACCCCGCCTGAATTATCTGCGGACATTGCAGATTTGGGTATTGCGATGACGGGTGGTGGTTCGATGTTACGCGGGTTGGATGCGGCGATTCGTGCGGCGACCGGTTTGCCGGCATTCTTGGTTGACAATCCATTGGGTTGTGTCGCATGTGGCAGTGGTAAAATGTTATCCAATCTTGACAAGAACAAACACGTTCTTCAAACGATGTATTGATACAATCCCGCCGCATGGCGGGTTTTTGTTTATAAAACAAATTGCAAATAAGTTTTTAATAGATTAAAATCAACTCATTATGAAATTTAAAAAGTTTTTGCGCATTTTATTAAATATCTTTTTTTGGACCTTTGTTGCCGGTATTGCGTCTTTGGCGGCATTGATTTTGATATATGGCAATGACTTGCCGGATTACAAGAAACTTGCCACATATGCGCCACCGGTTGCGACGCGTCTTTATGCGTCGGACGGTTCACTGTTGATTGAATATGCCGAAGAACGTCGTGTTTTTATTGATTATGCGGATATGCCACCCCAATTGGTAAATGCGTTTATTGCGGCCGAAGACCAAAATTTTTGGACGCATCCCGGGATTGATATCCAAGGCATCACGCGTGCATTGGCCAACAATGCGATGCGCATGTTTGGATATAATAAAACATTATCTGGCGCGTCCACGATTACCCAACAGGTTGCCAAGAATTTCTTTTTAACATCGGAACGAACAATTTCGCGCAAAATCAAAGAAGCGATTTTGGCACTTCGCCTGGAACGCAGTTTTTCAAAGCAACACATATTGACGCTTTATATGAACCAAATATTTCTTGGTGCGCGTGCGTATGGTGTTGGTTCTGCGGCATTGATGTATTTCAATAAACCTGTGTCCGAATTAACATTGGCGGAATGTGCGTTCTTGGCATCTTTACCCAAGGCGCCCAACAATCGTGACCGCGCGGTTGAACGTCGTAATTATGTTCTTCGTCGCATGGTCGAAGAAGGCTTTGTTTCTGCGGCCGATGCCGACGCGGCCAGTCGCGAAGAATTAAATATCAACAGTGGTTTTACCGCCCAGATGCAACCAGAATTTCAATACTTTGCCGAAGATGTTCGTCGTCAGTTATTGGAAACATTGGGTCGTGAAACATTGTATAACCAAGGTTTGTATATAAAAACAACAATTGTTCCAGAACTGCAGCTGGCGGCATCTGCGGCCTTGAACAAAGAACTTGATGCGTATAATGCCGGTCGTTCGGACAAATTACAAGGTGCGATAATCGCAATGAATCCACACACTGGTCGAATTGTTGCGATGTCTGGCGGTTATTCTTTCCGGGAAAGTTCTTTTAATCGTGCGACCCAGGCGTATCGTCAAATTGGTTCGACGATAAAGCCATTTGTTTACCTGGCGGCATTGGAACGCGGTTTTTCGCCCCAGTCAATGATACTTGACGCGCCGATTGTCGGTTGGCGTGAAAATGACACATTGTGGAAGCCTGAAAATTACGACAAGAAATTTCTTGGTGACATTCCATTGCGTTTATCGCTGGAAACATCGCGCAATGTTCCGACCGTTCGTCTTGTTGAACAAATTGGCACAGAAAACGCAATCGAAGCGGCCCAACGTTTTGGTGTTTATCCACCTGATATGCCCAACATGAATTTATCGATGGCGTTGGGGTCGGGCGAAACGACGTTGGAAAAATTGGTTTTGGGTTATTCTGCATTTGTAAATGGCGGTCGTGTGATAAAGCCACGTCTTGTTGATTATATCGAAGACAGATATGGTCGTGTTATTGGTGGCACGCAAAGTGAAATTGTTGAATGGTCTGATGATTTAATGCCACCTGAAACGGTTGTTGATTCTGAACCGCTGTCGGACCCGCAAAGTCTTTACCAAATGGTATCGATATTACAAGGTGCGGTTGAACGCGGCACTGGGAAACAGGCGCGTGTATCTGGGCATACGATTGCGGGCAAGACCGGCACCACCAACGACGTCAAAGATGTTTGGTTTATTGGCTTTTCCAAGAACTTAATTGCCGGTGTTTATTTGGGGTTTGATACGCCAAAGCCACTTGGGCGTGGTGCAGGTTCCCATATGGCGGCGCGTGTGTTTGCGGACTTTATGCGTGTTGCCTTGGCCAATGACAAGAATCAACCATTTTCGGTCCCAGACGGCATGAATTTTGTGCGTGTTAACCGTCGAAGTGGTGCGTCGGCCGCATCTGACCCCGACGGAATGATTATCCAAGAAGCTTTTAAACCCGGTCAATATCCAAATCCGGCCCCAAAAAAGCAGGCGTCAAAGTCATCGGCGGTTGTTGGTGGTGTATTTTAATTCATATATAATTTGTTTCTTGAATCTTTTGTGATAAAATGTCAGCATCAAGGGAAAGGATTTGTTATGCTGACAGACTATTTTTTAAATCATGGTTTAACATTTTTTGCCAGTGGTTGGACACAATTTGCTGGTGGGTTCTTTGTTGCGTTTTTGTTAATGTTAATGTTTGGTCGCCCATTTATTCGTGCGATGCGCACGCTTCAGAAAAAAGGCCAACCAATCAGTGAAAACGTCCCCGAATCGCATGCCAAAAAGGCCGGTACCCCAACAATGGGTGGTATATTGGTTGTCTTGTCAATTTTATTGGGTGGTATTTTGTTTATGCCACTGTCGAATCCGACGGGATGGATTGCGTTGTCTGCGTTGGTTATGTTTGGTCTGTTGGGGTTTGTTGATGACTATAAAAAGGTTACCAGTCAATCCAAGAAAGCATCAAATGGTTTATCACCATTAACCCGTCTTGTCATCGAAGGTATTTTTGTTGTCATATTGGCGTATTTTATCAATCAAACAATGCCACCATATATTCCGGAATATTCTGTATCAATTGGTGCCGGCATAATTTTGCCATTTGGTATGTGGTATTTTGTTTTTGCTTATTTTGTAATTTGTGGCAGTGCCAACGCCACCAACATCACCGATGGTCTTGATGGCATGTTGGCCAAGTTGTATATGCCTGTATTGGTTGTCTTGGTTGTTGCATTATATGGTGCGACCCGCATTGGTTTTATGGATACGGTGATGTTCCTTCCGACGGCCAGTGGTCTTTACGCTGTGCTTGGTGCGGCGTTTGGTGCGACGTTGGGCTTTCTTTGGTATAATGCCCGGCCTGCATCAATATTTATGGGGGATGTTGGTTCATTGGCATTGGGTGGTTTTATGGGTACCGTTGCAATGTTGTTAAAGTCTGAAATTATAATGGGTGTTGCCGCAGGCATGATGGTATTGATATTGTTATCATCGTTTATTCAAACAATGTATTTCAAGGTCACACGTCGTGTATCTGGGACTGGGCGTCGTGTATTTTTGCGTGCGCCACTTCATCATCATTTCGAAGAACTTGGTTGGCCTGAAACCAAAATTGTTGAACGCTTTTTTATCCTTTCGATAATGTTTTCGGGATTGGCCTTGGTGTTATTAAAATTTGCATAAAGTAAACACGACATGTTAAGAATAAGACGCAGCGAAGACAGTAAATTAACCAGTTGGTATTTTGAAATAGACCGACGCCTGTTGTGGTGTGTTTTGACATTGGTGTTATTGTCTGTGATATTTGTAATATCTGCCGGTTCAATTAAGGCCGAACATATCGGCCAACCATGGCATCACTTCTTGGTCAAAGCGTTACCTTTTTATGGTCTTGGTATTGTGACCCTTTTGGTTACCAGTTTTTTTAATAAAAAATGGGTATTGATAACATCTGCGGCAAATCTGGGGTTGGGATTGCTGTTGTTGCCACTTACGATTGTTGCGCCACATTATATTAATAATTCTGCGCGATTTGTATCGCTTGGTTTTTTCGATATTATGCCGTCTGATATTATGAAGCCTGGCTTTATCATAATGACCGCATATTTTTTAAGTAAAATGAAGGAACGCTATGGTTCGAACATTTTCTTTAACAAAGAAGCCTGGCGTTTTAACACATGGCTAAGTTGGGTTTATTATTTGGCATTATTTGCGATTGTTGTATTTGTGATATTTAACCATCCTGACTTTGGTACGGCGGTTTTGTATCTTGGGGTATTTTCTTCAATGGTATTTATTGCGGGTCTGCCATTGGTTTTAATTCCGGTGTTTGGTGGTATTGCGGCATTAATGTTGGTAACTGCGTTTTTTACATTGGGTCACGTTCATCGTCGAATGATTGCATTTTTTACCGGTACCGGTGACACGTACCAGGTTGATAATTCGGTGGACAGTATACGTAACGGTGGCTTGCTTGGGGCTGGGG
>JAGBGA010000101.1 GCA_017936185.1 Alphaproteobacteria bacterium
AATTGTGCTGCTTATTCAATTTATTCGCAAGCCCTCCTGACCCAATTGGCCAGGAGTTATTTTTCATCTGAATAAAAACAGCGCACCACATGCGCCACCATTTTTAATTCCGACGCGTATTGCCGGGTTTCCACACCCCATCATGGCAACCCACCATGACTTTGTCATTATACAACAGAATTAAAACAAATGCAATATTTTGATTATTGTCCACCCATAAACTGGGCTGCGATACCACCCAACGACTGGATTGTGCCCATTGTGCCACCGCCCGAATTTGCGACACTTCCGACCGCCTGCATAATGGACCCAGTATTGGTTTTTTGGCCTGTATTACTGATTGTATTAACCAAAAATTCACTCCACATCGCTTTCTTCTTTGCATCAAGCTTTGCATAAGAGCAATTTTCAATCTTGTCCGTCAACTTTCCATAAATATCAGATTCCTGCTTGGTAAAATCTTCTTTGGAAAAGTCAACAAGATTAATTATATCATACATATTTGTAACTTCTTTCCTGTTCTTGTCCGAACAAGTCATTTCCCCATCAAGACAATAATGTGCAACGGCGGCCTTGGGATAATCGGCCCAAATCATATCATCATTTCCGGCCCCAACAAACGTATCAACACATATAAAGTCTTCGTCATCCATACTGCCCGACAACAAAACAGAATTTGCATACGAATCCGTCCCGGAACACGCACGCTTTCCCAATTTATTAATTGCTTCATCTGCGGTCATTGACCCTGTTTTTGCCCATTCTTTGATAATTTTATTAACAAAATCAATATCCGAACTGCTTGGGCGACATTCCGCAGTTAAATCTTTTTGTTTTTTTGATATTTCTTGAACCCCAGATATCAGCCCCATCACAGTTGGCACCAAACTGGCCCCGATATCTGTTGCCGCGGCCTGTTTTTTTTCAACCGGGTTTGCTTTTTTAATTGTAATCGCCCCCATGGCAACATTTTGCGCCATCAGCAATAATGCAGTAAAAATAGCAATTGGAACTTTTTTCATCTCTCTTGGCCGTATTATAACATAAAAGTTTTTTCCAAACAAATATAAAAATTGCATTTTTGTTACAAGCGCGCTAAACTGAAACCATGCACAAAGATAAACGCAACTTTATCATCCTTACGAAACACAGACGATTAAAGCGTCTGTGGCAATTCTTTTTTACCGGATGGGGTCTTGTTATGATTGCGGCCTTGGTTGCGGGCGCCCTTTTTACCAAGCAGATATTATGGACGCCAATTTCTGCAATTAACATGAATGACATCGTAACCAATCAATTTAAAATGTCGGGCGCATCATTTGTCGGCACCGATAAAAACGGCGAACCATTTAAAATAAGCGCAAAAGTCGGATACCAAGAATACGAAAACCCCGACATAATATTTATGAACGATGTTTCGGGCACAATTCGCCGCCAAAGCAACGGCACAAAAATCACAGACAATATTATCGCAAACCGCGGTCAATATAACAGGAAACTGAAAAAAATAATCCTTACTGGCAACGTTCGCGTTGATTCCAGTAACGGTGACAAAGTACGAACACAAGAATTGGTGATAAGATTATGAAACAGTCAGTACTGCGAATTCAACATTTATCAAAATCATACGGCAAACGTATGGTTATCAAAGACATATCAATGGAAGCACGCCAAGGTGAATCCGTCGGCTTGCTTGGGCCAAATGGTGCCGGCAAGACAACGGCATTTTATTGCATAACGGGACAATTGGCGGCAACGGGCGGTCAAATCTTTTTGAATTCCCAAGACATTACCCACCTGCCATTTTATCAACGTGCCCGCCTTCACATTGGGTACCTTCCCCAAGAAAACAGTGTATTTCGCGGGTTAACGGTTGAACAAAACATCATGGCAATATTGGAAGTTGTCGAACCTGATCGCAAAAAACGCAAAAAGAAACTTGATTCATTACTTGAAGAATTTTCCATTGCGAACCTGCGCCGCAGTCCTGCGACGGCACTTTCCGGCGGCGAAAGACGACGCGTTGAAATTGCACGTGCATTGGCCAACGATCCAAAGTTCATATTACTTGACGAACCATTTGCCGGCATTGACCCAATTGCCGTCAACGAAATTCGCAGTCTTGTATCACAATTAAAAAATCGTGGTTTGGGTGTTATTATTACCGACCATAACGTACGTGAAACACTTGGCATCACAGATCGCAGTTACGTTCTTCACGACGGCAAAATATTAAAACATGGCACAACCCCCGAAATTGTCCAAGACGAAATGGTAAAGAAAGTATACCTTGGCGAAGATTTTGTAATGTAAAAAATCCCCAAAATGGGGATTTTTTTATATTAAAACAATTTAATATTTGAAATCGCCTTGTTAATCAATTCTTGTTGTGCGGGCCCAATTTTACCCAAAACCCAATCCGCTGGATTCATTGGCAAATCAAAATCACGTGGATGTCCAACGCCAATTCTGATACGCCGATAATCACGTCCAACATGCGCATCAATCGAACGAATTCCATTGTGACCGGCACTGCCCCCACCAATTTTTTCGCGGCAACCACCAACCGTAATATCCATATCATCGTGAATTACAATAACGTTTTCCAATGGTATCTTGTAAAAAGTCATCAATTGCAAAACCGCAACACCACTGTTATTCATAAAGGTCTGGGGTTTTACTAAAATTACTTTCTTTCCATCAATTTCCACCCGCGCAGTCAGTGCATTTTTTTCCGACTTCCACACAGCATCATTGCCCGCCATTGCGTCCACCGCCATAAATCCAACATTATGTCGCGTCATCGAATATTCGGCCCCCGGATTTCCCAACCCAACGACTAAAAACGGTTTATTTTCTTGCATATCAAGTACCCTTTTTTTATTATAATATCACAGAAAGGAGAAAACATGAAAACAAAATCACTTGGTATTTTGACAATTGCATCATTAATGATGGTTGCCGGCAACGCAAACGCAAACATGTTATTTGATATTTATGCGGGCGGTACATTTGGCATTGGCGGATATGCATTATATTCTGACGGTGAACACGACACATATTCATCACAATCATATGGCGCAGTATTGGGCATGGACATTCCATTATTCCGCATTGAACTTGAATACAACTTTATAAACGGCGATGAAGTATCTGCAAATCTTGGCATGGTGAACGCATACTTTAAATTACCAACACCGGTTGTAAAGCCATACATTGGCGCAGGTATTGGCACCACTTTTTCCAGCAAATATGAACCTGAAAACGCCCCAAAAATTGACATTGACGACACCATGGCATACCAAGGCATGTTGGGTATAACGCTTGATTTGCCGGTTATTCCATTTAACGTCGACGTCGAAGGTCGCGTACTTTATGCGCCCGACATGTTCCAAGTCGCCAACCACGACACCGACATGTTGCAATACGAAGGTCGTGTAAAATTACGCTATGTATTTTAAAAAATAAAAACAAATACGTGGGGGCGTAAATGCCCCCTGATTTAACAACGATGGGAAAGAAATCTATGCTGACACTGATTGATGGTAATTCACTTTTATTTCGCGCATATTATGGGGTACACAGTCGTCTGACCCGAAAAGATGGCACACCAACAGGTGCAGTATACGGTTTTTTCAACATGATATTGCCAATATTATCGGCGGCCAAGACCGGCGACAAATTTGTTTGTATCTTTGACGCATCACGCATCACATTTCGTCAAGACATATACCCCGAATATAAAATGAATCGTTCTGAAACACCGGCCGATTTGATATCCCAAGGCACGTTAATTCGAACTGGCCTGGCTGCGATGGGCATGCCGGTACTTTGCGTTCCCGGGGTCGAAGCCGACGACGTCATCGCAACATTGGCGCGCACAAACTGCACCCACACCGACGCCACCCGCATAATAACAAGTGATAAAGACTTAATGCAATTGGTGTCCGATTGCGTATACCTTTACGACGGCATGAAAAACCGGGAAATACGCACCGAACAAGTAATTGAAAAATTCGGTGTAACACCCGACCGGGTAATTGACGTCCAATCATTAATGGGTGATTCATCCGATAATGTTCCTGGCGTCCCGGGCATTGGCCCCAAGAAAGCCGCCGAACTAATAAACCAATTTGGCACACTGGACAATCTTTATCAAAACCTTGATGCGGTCAAGAACGAACGCATCCGCGGTCTTTTGCGCGACAATCGGGAAAAGGCATACATTTCCCGGCAATTGGTAACACTAAAAAACGATGTTGATTTATCTGGCCTGGTGATTAATCCGTTTGTGTTTAATACATCTGGGGCATTGGAATTTGTCCGTCGTGAAATCGAAAGTAATTCTTTGGCGGCAAAAATTGAAAAGTCTTTTCCATTGGGCACACCACACAAAGGGCCAACATCACCAACATTTGAATTTCCACAAAACGCATGTGAAATACCAGACACTCCACCGACCCCACCGACCCAAAGCACACAACGCGAAATAAAGTGCCAAACCATAACAACCCCAAATGAATTAAAGCAATACTTGTCCCAAATCAGGGGGATACTTGCCATTGATACCGAAACAACTGGACTGAATCCAATGTCGGACAAAATTGTTGGCATATCACTGGCAATTGATGATACACATGGCGCATACATACCAATTCGTCACCTGGGGACCGCGACCGATTTATTTGGCGACACGCACCCTGCCCCGAATCAAATGAACATCAACGACGTTCACAACATCCTTTACCCCATATTAACGAACCCCAACATAATAAAGATTGGCCACAATTTGAAATACGATCTTCATATTATGGCGAATGAAGGATGGGACACCGAAAAAATCACCCCAATTGATGACACAATGCTGATTTCATACATATTAAATGGCACACTGCATGGTCATGGCCGTGATGAATTGGCGTTGAAATACCTTGGGCATGAAAACATAAAATTTTCGTCATTATTTGCCCCCAAGACCCGCGATTCTGACATGCGTTTTGATACACTACCAATTGAACAGGCATGCACATACGCCGCCGAAGACGCATGCATATGTCGTGCACTTTATGATTTAATGCATCCACAACTGGCGTCAAATGCAAAATTATACGAACTTTACAAGACATGCGATTTACCATTGATGCCCATTTTAATGACAATGGAACGCAACGGCGTATTGGTTGACCGGGATAAATTACAGCATTTATCAAGCATATTTCATGACAAGTTGCAATCACTTCAACATGAAATTTGGGACATCGCCACACACGAATTTAATATTGCCAGTCCCAAACAACTTGGCACTGTGTTATTTGATGAATTGGGGTTACCTGCGAACAAAAAGCGTTCAACCGACGCCAATTCATTAAACGATTTGATTGACGCGCATCCAATTATTGAAAAAATCTTAAATTGGCGTTCTGTGGCAAAGCTGGCCGGAACATACACAGACGCATTGCCGCGCCAAATTTCCACCGATGGTCGCATTCACACCACATATCTTCAGACCAGTACGAATACCGGCCGTCTTTCAAGTCGCGACCCCAACCTTCAAAACATCCCGATTAAGACCGAACTTGGCGAAGAAATTCGCAAATGTTTTGTTGCAGCACCGGGTCATGTTTTAATATCGGTTGATTATTCACAAATTCAACTGCGCCTGTTGGCAGACATCGCGAACATAAAAACATTTAAAGACACTTTCATCAGTGGCACCGACATTCACGCCCAAACCGCGCGCAAAATATTTAACATTCCCGCCGACCAACCGGTAACCAAAGACCAACGTCGCGCCGCAAAAACCGTAAACTTTTCAATAATATACGGCATTTCATCATTTGGCTTGGCGTCCCAATTGGGTGTATCGCGCACAGACGCACAAAGCATAATAAATTCATATATGTCGGGACTGCCCGAAATCAAAGAATACATTGAATCCACGAAAAAATTTGCGACTGAAAACGCATGTGTTTATACCCCATGGGGCCGGCGCATTGAATTACCCGAAATCAAGAATCCGCGCATGCGCGCATACGCCACCCGCGCGGCCATAAACGCCCCAATCCAAGGCTTTGAAGCCGACTTGATGCGTCGTGCGATGGTTGAAATTGCCAACAATATTATACGCCCCAACCCGGACAAGATTCGCATGATTATGCAAGTTCACGATGAAATTGTATTTGAATGTCGCGCCGAACACGCGAATGAATTTGCGCAAAAAATAAAGCACGCGATGGAAACGGTCACCCACCTTTCGGTACCCCTGGTTGCAGAATATGTAATCGACACCGAATGGGGCAAATAAACCGCCCCCGCGCGGCCGGGACGATTTCCCCTACACCTGTAAAAGTTCCCCACCCCGGGTGGGGTGCCGCAGGCCGGGGTGGGTTAAGAATGTCCAAGAAAACACACTTACTCTTTGCCTGCACCACGAAGTTTTAACGAAGTGGTGTCATTCTGGGGCCCGACCTCAGAATCCAGGTCATGAAAGCAACAAAAAACACCCGTTTGCACAATGGACCCCGACCTTCGTCGGGGTG
>JAGBGA010000102.1 GCA_017936185.1 Alphaproteobacteria bacterium
GGCACACCGCATGCGCACGATACGATATACCGCACAACATCAGACGATGGTGATTAATTCATACTGCTGACAAAGACGCGCAACCGCGCCAACATTTCATTTCCTGCATCACCAAACATTGGCAAATATGTTTCGTATTCTGGCATATCTGCTTGGACTTTGGCGCGTGCCCGTTCTGACATTGGATTTGCAATAATTTCATTTGCCATATTCCACAGTCGGTACGCATTATACGTCTGCAATATTTTATCCCACTTTTCAATCAAGTGTGGTTTTTCTGATAATATTGCGCGTATTGCCACCGGCCATTCTTCGCCAAATTTTTTAACAACATCATTGGCCTGGAATGCGTCAAGTCCCGACTGATCGGGGGTAAAATTGTTTATTGCGGTTTCAAGTTCGTACCACTGTCCCGCATCCAACGTCACAGACGGCATTTCATCGCCCATCATACCGCCATATGGCAATAATTCGCGTGCAATTGTGTTCATGGGCGTCTTGCCATCGCGCAGGTTTTGTATATGCAAAATCAGTGTTTTGCCATTTGGCATTTCGCGCAGTTCTTTGATAACATCATCTGTTGCTTCGTTAACCAAGACCGGATTAATAACCGCCCATCCACCAACAATAACATGTTCCTGGCGATAAAGGTTCAACAGTTTTAATGCTGTTGTACTGGCTTTTTGATTCATGTTATTTCCCTCTCTCTTATTAATGGTTGTTGGTGCGTATACATTAATCCATAACAATCATGACAACTTTGTGCATTGTTGGAATGGTCACTTTTTCTTCGGGCGAAGACATTTGTCCGTATACTTTGCCTTTGTTGTCTTGTTTAACGGCAACGACGTGTGCATTAACAACAACTTCGTTATCCAGCGAATCAAAGTCCGCATCGATTGCGACGGCCATGTCACCAGGTTTTGCGGGTGTTAATGCGTCTGCAAATACATATGATTTTTCTGGGATAAATCCACCAAGTCTTTTTACATTTGGCATTACCGCATAAATACCTTTGCGACCTTCCAGATTTTCTGGTGCAACAATCATTGTTTTATCTGACTTTTTAAATGCGATAACTTTGCCCGACGGTGTTCCGAACACAGGCACCAATTTTTTACGTGCACTGTCATACAATTTTGCGCCATACAAACTGCCTTGCATATCGATTCCGGACAATGGGCTGCCTGGTTCAAGCACAGATTTAACGCGTTCTTTAACCTTGTTGATTTGTTTGTTCAATTCGCCCGATTTATAAAGGTTGGCGATTTTTTCAAACATTTCTTCGGCCTTCATTGCAAAAGATTGTGCCAAAGGTTCGATTTCGTTTTTGTATATTTCGCGTTGACCGACTTCGATTTTATGATATACCGACAAAGTCATACCTGCGTCTTTTGCGGCCTGTGCGATTGTTTTTCCTTTGATTTGGCGTATTTTGCGTAACCCACTGCCAAACACTTTCAGTCCGCTGTCTTCATTATCATTCAAACGGCGTTTAATTTCGCTTTGCCATTGGCCGGCAACATCGTCTGATTCTTTGATAAAGATATCGGACAGTTTGCACCCCAAGATATTACAAATATTCAACAGTTGTTTTTGATTTAACCGGCGTACGCCTTTTTCGATTTTTGAAACCGCCGACAAAGACAAACCTGTTTGGCGTGCCAGCTCTGTCATTTTCATGCCGTTTGCCAAACGAATATTGCGAATATTATTTGGAAATATAATTTCTTCTTGGGCCATGACCATCTCCTGTTTATGAAATGTTGTATTCTTGACAAAAGAATAGTCAATTTTTTATTCGGGCGCAAGCATAAAATGATTAAAGTGGCATATCGTCTGGTATTGCGTCTGCATCGATAGGTGTTGGTCCGATATCTGCATCGTCATTCAAAGACGCGGCTGAAATTGTTGGTGCCGGCTGTGCGAATTCATTTCCGCCCCGTTCATCAAATTCATTCAAGTTATCGAACAAGCTGTAATCACCAAAGAACGCAGTTCGAACTGTTTCTGGGCGTCCATGTCGGTTTTTTCCGATAATAATGTCTGCCTTGCCGCGTGCACGTTCCAGTCTTTTTTGCCAACTTTCGACCATTGAATTATTGGTTGTATTTGACATACGTTCAGACGGGTCGCGGTTCTGAAGATAATATTCTTCACGATACGTAAACATAACAATATCGGCGTCTTGTTCGATTGACCCCGATTCACGAAGGTCGGCCAACTGTGGTCGTTTATCATCACGTGCTTCGACACGTCGCGACAACTGGGACAGGGCAATAACCGGCACATCCAAATCCTTGGCCAGCATTTTAAGCCCACGCGTAATTTCAGAAATTTCTTGAACGCGGTTATCACTTTTTTTGCCCCCTGGTGACGTCATCAACTGAAGATAGTCAATAACAATCAACGCAATTCCACCATGTTTACGTGCCAATCGTCGTGCCCGCGTACGCATCATTGGCACCGACATACCGGGCGTATCGTCAATAAACAGTGGCACTTTACCAATGGCCGCCGAATACTGGGACATTTTCAAAAAGTCTTCATCGGTCAAGTTCCCTTCACGCATTGCACTTGCCGGGATTTTTGATTGCGATGACAACACACGTGCCGCCAACTGTGACGAAGACATTTCAAGACTAAAGAAAACAACGGCGCCTTTATAGTTCTTGTTTGCGCGTCCATATGCGATTGCGTTTGCGGCATTAAATGCGATATTCATTGCCAATGTGGTTTTTCCCATCGCCGGTCGTCCTGCGATAATAACAAGGTCGGAATGATGCAGCCCACTGATTGATTTATCCAACGCATCAAGTCCGGTTGTCAACCCAGACAGCTGTCCATCGGCCTTGTATGCGATTTCCGCTTCGGCCAATGCCGCGGTCAGTGCCGTTGCAATTGACGTAACTTCGCGTTCTGATGAACCTGCGGTCGCCATATTGAACAGTTTTTGTTCTGCGATTTCGATTTGTCGCGTAACCGGGGTATCAAGGTCTTCGACAAATGCCTTGTCTGTAATATCTTGGCCCAGTGCGATTAAATCGCGCCTAAGTGCATGTTCATAAACAATTCGTGCATATTGTTCAACATTAACAACGGTTGCCCCGGCCCCCGACAGTTGCGTTAAATAATCGACCCCACCCACAGATTCAAGAACACCCTGTTGGTCAAGGTAATTTTTCGCCGTAATAATATCAAACGGAATACCAGCGGCGAATTGTCGTTCGGCCAACTTGTAAATTTCTTGGTGTGCCGGGTGTGAAAAATGTTCCCCGCGCAGGAATTCGGACACACGTTCCAACGCGCGATTATTCATCAGTACCGCGGCCAGCACAGCTTGTTCTGCTTCAAGGTTCTTTGGTAACGTTTTGGGGGTAAAATCCATGTCAAATTCCTTTTCTTCTTTGCCAATGGTATATGAAAAAAATGCTTTTTCAACGCCTTTTTTAATTGGATATAAAATATTAAAAATTCCGATTGTTGATACGGCGGGAAATTCGGCATGGCCAGAATTATTTCCCCCCGAACGCATTGACCACATGCGCCAGATTGTCGGTGCCCGCCATTTTTCGGCCCAAATGATGTTGAATTTTGTGCCAACCGAACGCGCCCGTCTTGACCCGGGTGGCATTCATTTTTACGACACAGAATTTGAACCGCGCAACGCGCGCATTGGCGAACATCATATAACCGGATGTGTTTTGTATTGGGACCCATCGACCGGTCGTCGTGGTCGCGACGGCAGTGCCTGTGTCTTGCTTTATCGTGATGACACATCGCGTAACGTATTCATTCACGACATTTTGTACTTGGTTGTTGGCGAAGACGAACAATACCCACTTTCGCGTCAATGTGACATGGTTCTTGAATTCATGCGCGCGCGTTCCATTCGTCGCATAACGATTGAAACGAATGGCATTGGTGGTGGTATCCCAGAAATCATGCGTGATTGTGCGTCGCGCACAGGTGCGAACATTTATGTAAATCGTGTTCAAAATTCCCGCGCAAAGTCCGACCGTATTTTAGATGCGATTGAACCCGTCTTGACCACCGGGCGCCTTTATGCGCACACGCGCGTCACGCGCACCCCATTAATGTCAGAAATGCTGGGTTGGTCACCGGTTGGTGGGTTGGGGCACGACGATGGCCTTGACGCAGTTGCCGGCGCGATTGCCCAACCCCCAATACCAATCCGACCGATTGGCGGCACAATAAAAACAATTTCTGCAAACACAAACTTCAAGATTTAAACCAAAAGGAAAAAACAAATGCAAAACAATTTACAAAATATGTATAAACGTGCGCTGGACCTTCGTTCACCATGGGTTGCGCGTTGGGATGATGCGCGTCGTTACACCATGCCATCGGCCGATGATGACTGTGCAACATTGTTTGATGCAACGGCATCAGACGCGGTCGATAATTTGGCGGCATCAATTTATACACTGTTAACCCCACCAGAATCGATGTGGATATCGCTTGTCCCCGAAAGTGATTTATCCCCAGACGCCTAATTCGCCACGCGCATGTTTCGTGCAAATTTAAACGATTCCAACTTTTACACCACAATACACCAATGTTATATGGACTTGGTAACATTGGGTACGGCGTGTTTATTTATGTCTGAAACGCCAATTGGCGCATCGTCTGCATTTAATTTCACGTCCATTCCGATGTCTGACATTGCGATTTTACCAAATGCAGTATTTCACACCACATCAATGTCTGCACGTGAAGTCATGGAACGTTATCCGACATGGACGCCACCGGCCAATCTGCGCGATGCGATTTCGCGCGATGCGGAAACACCGTTAAAGTTGGTACAAAGTTTGGTTGGCCAAGAATTTACCGCCTGGTTGGATGTTGGTGGTGATATTGAAAATAACATTGTTTCCACTGGGACATTTGAAACGAATCCATACATTATATTTCGTTGGTCATTGGTATCGGGTGAATTATATGGTCGTGGTCCTGTGTTACGTGCACTGCCAGACATCAAGACCGCGAACAAAGTGGTTGAATTGGTATTAAAGAACGCAACCATTGCCGTATCTGGCATATGGCAGGCCGACGATGACGGCGTTATAAATTTAAACAACATAAATCTGACCCCTGGTGCGATTATCCCCAAGGCGGTTGGGTCATCTGGTCTGACGCCATTAAAATGTGGTGCCGACTTTGACGTGTCGCAATTAATCTTAAAAGACCTTCGCGAACGCATACGTCACGCGTTATTGGCGGACAGGCTTGGTTTATTAAGTGAAAAAGAAATGACTGCGACCGAAATCATGGCGCGTAATGCCGACATGGTTCATATATTGGGCGCGACATACGGTCGTCTTTTGCATGAATTCATACGTCCACTGTGTGATCGTGGGCTTCAGATATTGGCGCGTCGTGGCGCAATTGACCCAATTCGTCTGAACAGTGATGCGGAATTAAAGTACATTGCCCCCATTGCCCAAATGACGGCGCTTGAAAGCGTCCTTGGGGGGGCGGCATCATGAATGAAACAGACAAGAATTATGCACGTTGTTTTGGCACGCCATCTGGGGCGGCTGTCTTGGCGCACTTGCGTCAAATAACGATTGAGCGTGCCGTTGGTCCAAATGTGTCCGATGGCGAATTGCGTTGGTTTGCCGCACAAAGTGCCTTGGTCCGTCATATTGAAACGCTTGTTGCGCGGGGGCGGGGGGGGACCAGACATGACAATACTTGAATTTTTACGAACCAGTTGGTTTTTAATTGCCTTTATTGGCGGGCTTATCTATTGGGTGGCCCGCCAAGATTTATCTGTTGCCGAACTTGAGCGGATTGACGGTCGTGTAACTGTCTTGGAAAATCGCACAACGATACTTGAAACCGGTATCGGTCAAATTCAAATAAAAATCGACGACATCAAAGAAGACCTGAACTTGATAAAAGGCGCAGTTATAAAGTAAATAAAAACAAAAGGATATTAATATGACACGTGTTTTACAAATAAGACGCGGTTCCACCGCACAAAACGATAATTTTACCGGCATGCCGGGCGAAGTCACAATGGACACAGACGCCAAAACCATTCGCATTCACGACGGGCAAACCTTGGGCGGTTTTGCGCTGGCGCGTGCGGATACGCCAATGGCCGACATTGAACCGTTTGATATCACCAGTGTTCCGGACGATTTTTGGAAGAATCTTGTTCCACGCTTTGCGTTTAATATAATCACTGTTGAAAACATTCGAATAAACAGTTCTTGCACATACCTTGAACACATTGTCGGCGATATCGACACCCCAAAGATTATCCAACCATTTTTGGTATGTGTCACCGCCGAAGCAGGATATTCCACCGGCGACATTGTCAACGCGTTCGGTATTGGTGAATTTGCCAATCCATCGCCAAATATTTTTGTTGATTCTGATGGTGTTCACATTATTCAAATGGTTGGCAATCAGTCATTTTGGGTTTCGCATCATGACACAGGTGTTCCCACAACCATCACCGATAAAAATTGGACATTATCGTTCCGACTTTACTGTTGAAAATCATAAAAAGCTTTGCTATGGTTCTGGGCGAAGAAGAAGAAAAAAGGATTTCAAATGTATATACTTGCACTGAATTGTGGCTCTTCGTCCTTAAAGTATCAAGTTTTTGACGCAGATACCAAAACGGCGATTGTTGGTGGTAACGTTGAAAAAATCGGCTTGCCTGATTCTTTTGTCACGCAAAAATACCCCGATGGGTCCAAACAGAAAAAAGAATGCAGCATGCAAAACCATAACGAAGCCTTGAACGTTGTAATGTTCATGTTACGCGAAGCGTCCGTTGACATGAACGAAATCAAGGGTGTTGGCCATCGTGTTGTGTTGGGCGGTGAAAAGTTTGCGTCGTCTGTTGAAATTAATGACGAAGTAATCAAGACAATTGATGAATTATCGGCAATTGCACCATTGCACAATCCTGCGGCGTTGGTTGGCATTGTTGCCGCGCAACAGTTATTGCCAAACGCGACCCAGGTTGCGGTATTTGACACTGCGTTCCATCAAACGATGCCTGACTATGCATATCGTTATGCGGTTCCACGCGCATGGTATACAGAATTAGGTGTTCGTCGTTATGGCTTTCATGGGACCAGTCACCTTTATGTATCCAAAGTTGCGGCCAAAATGTTGGGTAAACCGGCCGACAAATGTAATTTGATTACATTGCACATTGGTTCTGGGGCGTCTGCGACGGCGATACGCAATGGTGTTTCTGTTGACACATCGTTGGGCATGACACCATTGGCGGGCTTGACCATGGGGACGCGTCCTGGCGACCTTGACCCGGGTGTTGTATTGTATGTTATGAGTCGCCTTGGCTTAACCCCGGATCAAATGCAAAAGCATTTAAACAAAGATTCTGGCTTGATGGGTATCACAGAATGTTTTGCCGACCGTCGCGACGTCGAAGGCAACAAAGATTCCAACGACCTTTGCCGTCTTGCCATTGAAATGGAAGCGCACAATGTAAAAAAATACATTGGTGCATTTATGGCGGAATTGGGGCATGTTGACGCATTGGTCTTTACCGCCGGTGTTGGTGAAAACGACGACTATCTTCGTGCAAAATTCTGTGAAGGTTTGGAAGAATTGGGAATCAAGCTTGATTTGGACAAGAACGCCGCGGCATTGGCACGCAAAGGCGTTGAATCGGCGGTTATCAGCACTGATGACAGTCGCGTAAAAATCTTGATGGTTGCCACGAACGAAGAATTGGTAATTGTTGAAGATACCTTGGCGATTATGAATGGTACGTATAATCCGAACCACTTGGAAATGGATTATTCGTTTTCAAAATAACCTGATTTATTCCCCCGGTTTAAAATCGGGGGGATAAAAACACATCAAAGGACAAGATATGTGGACATTTGTGGCTGTAATTGCGGTAATATTTTTTTATTTAATTGTTGTATACAATGGTCTGGTCGCGCGCCGTAACCAAGTTCGTGAAGCATGGGCAACGGTTGATACCCAGTTAAAGCGTCGCTATGACTTGATTCCTAATTTAATTGAAACGGTACGTGGTGCGGCAAAACATGAAAAAGAAACCCTAAGTGCGGTTACCAATGCCCGCAATGCGGCGATGTCTGCCAATGGTCCGATGGGTGCGGACGCCCAAAATAAATTAACCGAAACATTAAAAAGTCTTTTTGCGGTTGCCGAAAGTTATCCGGACTTAAAAGCGAACGAAAATTTTCTTGCGCTTCAGCGTGAATTGACCGACACCGAAACGAAAATCCAGGCCACACGCCAATTTTATAATACGGTTGTCATGTCTTTAAATAACCAGATTGAACAATTTCCGTCTAATTTAATCGCACGCATGTTCAATATCACGCCTGAAAAGATGTTTGAAATAGACGCATCTGAACGTGTCGCCCCAACTGTAAAGTTTTAATTTTTATGCTTTACTTTTGACAAATATAATATATAATCGGTACCGGAAAACGGTAAAAGGTACATAAAATAATGAAAAACATGATTAAACGTTTGAATTAAAGAAAGTGCGACCACCAAGGAATAATTGCGGGCGCACATTTCTGCGTCCGTTTTTTATAAAACAAACAAAGGAAAATAAAAAATGTCAGAAAATACAACACCAATATCAACAAATGAATTGACGGCGCGTTTGCAAAAGGCTGAAAACATCAAGGCACGTGATGGCGTTGTATGGAAAGATAAATTTGATCGCACCCACACAATCGAAGATGCCCGTAATTTATCGGATGACACACCGGTTCGTTTGGCGGGTCGTGTAACTGCGTTGCGTTGGTTGGGCAAATTGATGTTTGGTCGTATTTACGACATCAACGGCGAAATTCAGTTTTCTATGTCACGTGAAGAATTGGGTGAAGAAAACTATAAATTTATGAAGGCAAATGTTGACTTGGGTGATTTCATTGGCATTACCGGTCAATTGTATCACACAACGGCGGGCGAATTGACGGTTCGTGTATCGAACTATGAAATTTTGGCCAAGGCATTACGTCCATTGCCGGAAAAGTATCATGGTTTGACGGACATGGAAACCCGTTATCGTCAACGTTATTTGGACATCATATCGAATCCTGATGCGCGCAATGCATTGTTGGGTCGTTTCAAGATGACGCAATATTGGCGTGATTATATGAATCGTAATGGTTTCTTGGAAATAGAAACGCCGGTTTTACAGAATGTTGCATCTGGGGAGGCGGCGCGTCCATTTACGACACATCACAACACATTGGACATTGATTTTCAATTACGCATATCCCCTGAATTATTCTTAAAGCAGGCAATCGGTGCCGGTTTTGACCGCGTATACGAAGTGGCCAAGGATTTCCGCAACGAAGGCATGGATGCCATGCATTTACAAGAATTTACAATGGTTGAATGGTATGCGGCATACTGGGACTATAACGACAATATCAAATTCACATGGGAATTGATTCAAGACTTGCTGATGAAATGTCGCGGCACGCTTCAGATTGAATACCAAGGCACCAAATTGGATTTCAGCAAATATGAAATGATTGATTATACGGCCAAGATGAACGAATTCTTTGGTTGCAATATTTTGGACTTTGACGATGTTGACGTCCTTCGCCAGAAATTGGTTGACGAAGGCATGTTCCCATTTGATGAACTTGAAGATTTAAAGTCAATTCCTGCATTGGTTGACTATGTGTACAAGCGCAAGATTCGTGGCAACATTGTAAATCCGACATTCTTGTATAACTATCCGGCGTACATGGTTCCATTGGCACGCCGTAACAACGACGACGAACGTCGCATTGATATGTACCAGTTATTGGTTTGTGGTGCGGAAATTTGCAAGGGTTATTCCGAACTTGTAAATCCAATTCAACAGTTGGCGGCCTTTGAAGAACAGGCGCGCAACATTGCCAACGGTGATGACGAAGCCTTTAACCCAGACAACGACTTTGTTCGTGCGATGGAACATGGTTTTCCGCCGATTTCTGGTGTTGGTATGGGTGTTGACCGCTTGGCCAGTATTATATTTGACCAACCGACGTTGCGTGATGTTGTGTTGTTCCCAATGATGAAGTAATAACCGGGGGTACATCATGTCTTATGTTGGTTCGGACAATTGGGCCGAAGATATTGCCACAGATAATGACCGGCGCAATCTTGCCGCGATTGATCGCGCGGTGGCTGACGGTCGCATAAATGACGAAGCGGCCGAATACCTAAAGACGCTTTATTCGGACAGTATACATTGGTTTCGCGAAGTTTTTCATATCTTGGGCAAATGCTTTGGCGCACCCAAAGCGGCGGTTATGAAATACGACTATGAAAACGATACTGCGGTCGATGAACCGATACGCATTTCGGACATAAACCCATTATCCCCATACGTTGTAAATCATCGTCTTGATGCCGACCCCATGCGGAATCAGTTTTTTACCAGTTCTGCGGGTCACAAGATTGACTTGTCTGTATCATCGATTGTAACTGTGATTGTTGGCGCGCAAAAAAAGATAGAACGCGCATTGGATAAAGTCACCGGGAAATATTACACAGACTATGTAAATGATGTTGCAAATGCGGCGTATCGTGTTTTGGTTGCGCACGAACGCGAAGCGTCCGCCCGCGCAATTGCGGACAAGATACGCGAAAAATTTTCCGAACGTTATGTCAGTGCTGCATCCGAAAACGTTCTTGGCATAATTGGTCGTGGTCATGAAAAGATTGCGGTCGACCTTGTTCGTGCAATTGATAAAATTGAACCCCCGCGCAAGCGTTTACAAGACGTATGGCGTGTAAAGTGTTTGTTTGACTTAATCCCCCAGGCGCGCGTATTTATGGAACGTCTTCATGAAATGATGCCCGACCGTATATTGTCTTCGCGGGACAAGTTTTATGATATGAAGAATCCGCGCAATTATCGTGATGCCAAAATTATTATAAACATTGGCCCGAATTCTGAACACGTAATACCGATGGAAATTATATGCCAAGTTCGCACATTCTTTGAATTTGAACGCAAAACCCACGATGTTTATGAAGCGGCCCGTAAAAAGAAATGTGCAAAATCCGACAAGATGGAAGCGCAACTGGCAAACTACTATGAATGTGGGGTCAAAGAATACAATCGCATGATATGTCGTTGCTTGGAAGATTTATTTGATCGTGTTGGTTGGAATATTTTGTATTCGCGCAACAACAATGTATCTATGTTCGAAGGTTTTCCACGCGAATGCACATTATATTATCCACAAAAAGTACTGGATAACATCATTGAAAAACTTGATGATGCGATTGAAAACGAAGTATTTACGGTTGAAAACGCCCCGGCAAAGTTGTCCCGCCACCAAGAAAGTCATATTTTCCGTTATATGGCGCGATTTGTATTGGTTGCGGCGATGCCTTATATGCAGCGTGATTGGCACTTGCCACCGACAAGTCAGGCAGAAAAACTGTTTAACTTTGTTATGAACGAAGTGCAACGTTATTACAAGAAATAGCTTTTATTGTCGTTTGTTGTGAAATTTTATTCCCCTTGCGTTGTTTATCAAAAAGTGGCAAAGTAATACTCAGGTTCTTAATTGTCTTACGGAACCATAACTTGCATAAGGAAAGGATAGGATTATGCGTCAAGGAAAAGTAAAATGGTATAACGGTAAAAAGTGTTTTGGCTTTATCAGTCCGGACACCCCAAACGCAGACGGCAACACAGATGATGTATTTGTTCATTCCAGTTCATTAAAGGCCGCCGGCATCAGATTTTTGAATGAAAACGACATTGTTGAATTCGAAGAAGAAGTTCGCAATGGCAAATTATCTGCGACAACGATTGCTGTTATTCAACGCGACGAAGAATCCGCGCGTCGTTTCCAGGAACGTCGTGCCGAACGCCGTCGTGCAATTGAAGAACGCAAACAACGCGAAGACAAATCATCGCGTCGTGGATTTGCATTTTGGAAGAAATAAAACCGACAAAAT
>JAGBGA010000103.1 GCA_017936185.1 Alphaproteobacteria bacterium
AACCGTTAAATCCGCACGCATCGTCGGTGATGTTATGGGTAAATATCACCCACATGGGGACAGTTCTATTTACGAAGCAATGGTGCGTATGGGCCAAGACTTTTCAATGGGCGAAATGTTGGTCCAAGGACAAGGTAACTTTGGTTCGCGTGACGGCGATAAAGCCGCGGCCATGCGTTATACCGAAGCGCGACTTTCAAAACTGGGCGCGTCGTTGATGGACGACATGGACAAAGACACCGTTGATTGGCAACCGAACTTTGACGGTTCGTTACAAGAACCAGTTGTGTTACCGACAAAATTTCCAAACTTTTTGGTAAATGGCGGTTCGGGTATTGCCGTTGGTATGGCAACAAATGTGCCAACATACAACTTGGGCGAAATATGCAATGGTATTTTGGCAATTCTTGATAATAAAAATATTACAGATGATGAATTGTTCGGAATTATACCGGGGCCAGACTTTCCAACCGGCGCAATGATTATGGGACACGCCGGCGCGTACAAGGCACACACAACCGGACGCGGTTCAATCATTGTGCGTTCAAAAACACACATCGAAGATTTTCGTGACCACCAGGCAATTATCGTTGATGAAATACCGTATCAAGTCAACAAAGCACAGATGATTATAAAAATTGCCGAATTGATAAAAGACAAACGTATCGAAGGTATTTCTGAAATCCGCGACGAATCGTCCAAAGAAGGTTTACGTATTGTTATCGAACTGAAACGCGATGCGATTGCCGATGTTGTATTGAACCACTTGTTCCAATACACAGAAATGCAAACCAGTTTCCCTGTTAATATGATGGCGCTGAATCGTGGACGTCCAATGTTGTTTAATGTTCGCGGGGTTTTGGATGCATTTATCGAATTTCGCGCCGAAGTTATCAGACGTCGTACTATATTCGATTTGAACAAAGCGCGCAATCGTGCGCACACATTGTTGGGGTTATCGGTGGCGGTTGGTAATTTGGACGAAGTTATCGAACTGATTAAGTCAAGTCCAAATCCCGAAGCCGCACGCGAAGCGTTGATTTCACGCGGATGGAAGGCATCAGATATTGAATCTTATATCCAATTAATCGACGACCCAAATACAGAATATAAAGACGGCATGTTCTTTATGAGTGAAGACCAAGCACGCGCAATCTTGGAATTACAACTGCACAGATTGACCGGGTTGGAACGCGATAAAATCCATAATGATTTAACCGCACTTGGGGCGACGATTCGCGACCTTCTTGAAATATTGGGCAGCCAAGAACGCATCGTTCAAATCATACGCGAAGAAACAGAATCTGTGCGCGACAATTGGGCATCACCAAGACGTACAGAAATTTCCGATGCAGAAATAGATATCGATATCGAAGACCTTATCGCACGCGAAGATATGGTTATCACCGTTTCAAATACCGGATATATAAAACGTGTGGCACTTGATACATATCGTGCACAAAAACGCGGTGGCAAAGGACGCAACGCAATGGCAACAAAAGACGACGATTATGTTGTACAAGTGTTTGTGGCAAATACACATACGCCATTGTTGTTCTTTAGTTCCAAGGGTTTGTGCTATAAATTAAAAACGTACAAATTACCCGAAGCGGCCGCCGCGGCAAAAGGACGACCACTGGTTAACCTGTTGCCGTTGTCCCAGGGCGAAACAATTACCGCCATTTTGCCGGTCCCAGAAGAAGATGTTGCACGCGTCGCAGAATCAGGCAAAGAACATTTCTTGATGTTTGCAACGGCGTCGGGAACAGTGCGCAGAAACAGAATGAGCGACTTTGATTCAATTCGTGCAAATGGTAAAATTGCAATGAAACTGGACGAAGGTGACAGCTTGATTTCCGTACTTCCATGCAATGAAGACCAAGATGTATTCTTGGCAACATATCGTGGACGCGCAATCAGATTCCCTGTACCGGAAATTCGTGTGTTTGCTGGACGTAACTCGACCGGGGTGCGCGGAATCACACTGGGCAAAGATGACAGAATTATCGGAATGGCAATGCTGAATCGTGGCGAAGCAGACAGTGCTGTTCGTGCCGCATATATCAAGCAATCACGCGCACTTCGTCGTGCAGAAACAGGTATCGAAGAAGAAGCAGATGCAGACGAAGAAACAACAACACTGGTTCTTGATGATGCCAAAATGGCAGAAATGGCCGCACGCGAAGAATTCATTTTAACAATTTCGGAAAATGGATTTGGTAAACGCACCAGTTCTTATGAATACCGATTGACACATCGTGGCGGGGGCGGATTTACAAATATAAAACTGGGCGGTAAAAATACCGCAGTGGCGGGTTCTTTCCCAGTCGACGGCGACCATGATATTCTGATGGTAACCGACGGCGGAAAAATCATTCGTACGCCGGTGCGTGACGTTCGTATCGCAGGACGCAGTACCGCCGGGGTTACTTTGTTCAGAACCGCAGATAATGAAAAAGTCGTTTCCGCAATTTCAATCGAAAGCGCAAACGAAGAAGAAAACAACCAAGAAGAACAAGTAACAGAATAAATAACCAGGGGGCGCAGGTATGGAAAATAATGAATACTTTGCATCAATTAATGAAGTATCCAAAAAATTGGATATACCTGCGCATACGTTGCGATACTGGGAAAAACAATTCCCGGTCGCAATTCGCCCAACCACAGGCGCCGGCGGTCGAAGATATTATCGGACTGAAACAGTGGCGCGCTTGAAAATAATTAAAGATTTGCTTTATACGCATGGCATGACAATTGCCGGGGTAAAAAAATTATTGCGCGATGGAAATTTGCCAACGTCGGCAGATGAACTGAATATACAAGATGTGCCACAAAAAAAACCGCACAATAATGATGATTACCACGAAATTAATATGGCAATCGATTTATTGAAAAATGCACGCGATATTCTTGGGTAAAAAAAATTAAATCGCAATGCCAAGAAGATGCTTGGCCAATTCACCAATCATAAACGAAACAACCGACACAGATGCGCATATTATTAACATTTCAAGCGCATGCTTTATAAAGCCGCGACCATGCGCGCGCCCAATGCAAAAGTTACATAAAAATATAATCAATACTGCAATAACAAAAGATAAAAACAATGCACTGTATGTGTGCGTTAACAAGAAATATGGCAAGATTAATAATGCGCACGTCCCTAGATACGAAACACCGGTTGTAACCCCGGCACGAAACGCATGCGGATTTTCATTTGTGCGTTCTGCCAAATAACATGACGCCCCCATCGAAAGACCGGCCGCAACCGACGCAATAATCGCAGATAATATTATCAGCCGGCGATTCGCCAATGCAAATGTCAGACCACCAATCATTCCCGTCAAAGACACCAATGCATCATGCATGCCCAAAACAACCGCCGATGCGTATTTATATTGTCGCGCCATACCCAAGACAATAACATACACAAAAGACATCATGCCACAGGAATGAAAACAGAATCATTTACTTTTTTTGAACGCGTCAACCCAGTCACGCACCGCACCCGTTATCTTTTTCCAAAATGTGGATATATCACCACGCATTTGGTCACCAACCTTGGTATCAATTGACCCACCAAGGTCGGTGGCAATTTTACCGGCACGACTGGCAAACCACCATGTCAACAGCGCAACCAACAATGTTGTCCAGAAATCTGCACCTTGAAGTGTTGGAACATTTCCCGCCAGGTCGGACTTTACAACACCCGATAACAAGGCCGCACAAAACGCAATAACAACAGACAAAGATACATAATATATCGATGCGTTAATAAAACGCTGAATCTGGGTGGAAAGACTTTCGGGCGCAAATATACCCAAAAAGCTGTTAAATATATTGCCGGCGATACCCTTGTAATTTGTATTTCCAACTGTTTCTTTTATTGCGGTGAACGGCAACATTATTATACCAAGAAACAAATCCGCAACAACCCCAAGGGCCATAAACGCAAACTTCCACGCAATCATAACAAACGCAACAATAAATATTGCGCCACCCATAAATGTAAACACACTGCGCCCAATGCCCGCCAACATCCATTGCCATCCCGCCGCAATCGCCGTATAACAAAATCCAGACAGACGCGTCGGCAAACATAAAATATTTGCAACAGAATCAGAATCAATCAAGCCACGCGCCGATGTATGCGACGCCGCATATTCGCGAATGGCCGCGCATGTGTCTGGTAAATAAGCACCCGAACTTTGCGCCACAGACTTTAATATTAAATCCGCAAGATATGAACCAACACCAATAATCGGCCCCATTATCCACATAAAAATCTGGGCGGGACCAAAACTTAACACAATCGACCAGACGATAATTAAAAATCCTTTCTTGACGATGGACATTAATAATTCTTTTATCTTGCCATCGCCGTCGGTCATCATTTTATACGTTTCAAACATTATCCAAAACGCATACATGACAATAATAAACACAATTATAAAACGCCCCAATGCCGCATCAATTGCGTTGGCAACAAGCGACATGGCATTCATAAATGCAATGCCAACCTTTGCTTCGATTGGGACATAGTCGGCAACCAATTGTTTTTGAAATTCACCACTGAACTGTTCAACATCGTCCGATAATTGTGCGGTAAAAATCGCTTTGTTGTTTTCTGTGGCATATGAACCGGCATCACCAACATCGGGTAAAAAATTCGCCGACGCACCAAACGCAGGCGCACAGCAAACAATAATGGTCAAAAATACAAATAACCGCGATAAAAATTTACGTATCGATTGCAACAAATTATCCGTCCTTTTTTTGCATTGCGTCTGTTACCTTTTTGGTGATTTTTTCAGGAACCGCCCATACCGCACGACCAACATCATGCACCCATGCGCCATAATCAAATGTTTCACCAGGTGTCACAAGGTCTTTTTCGCCCGGATTCATTGGTAATTTAATATTACCCTTGGGGAACAGTTTATCGATTTTGGGGCTGACCGCGTAATAATATAAAAAGAACAAGCACAACATCATTAACAAAAAGTCAAAACCATTGCCCAAGAAATTAAATGCACCGGGATATGTACGTTCAACCTGGGCACGACGCGCAACAAAGCAGTCTTTGAATTTATCTTTGTCCATTTCGCCGTCGGACAAAGCAACACTTTCACATTCAGAAAACACATTCATGACCGATAATGTTTGGGCGTCTGGATTTTCGGGACGAATTCCCATCATTGGTGGCAATATTGCCGTATATCCATCGTTGGGGCCCGGGTAAAATTCGTCGGCACAGAAAGATACCATGCCAAATATAACCAATACTTTTAACGTTATCGCAACAATGCGAACCGCCGAAGATACCAACATTCCAACAGACGCAGACAGCAAACCCTTGGCCTTGGCCCAGACTTGTTCAAACGCGGTCGCCGCCAACAACAGTGGCAAAAAGATAATAAGAAACACCAATTTAAATACGACGGTTAATATCTGGAAAAATAAATCAAATCCAATTATCAAAAACATTATCACCAATGCCAAACCTGCAAGCCACGTAAACACGCCCCCACCCAGCCCCAGCCAAGAATAATTCATTAATGAAAATCCACCCGCGGCACCCGCCAACATAACCGCGTTTATATTGCCAATTACACACATAAAGGGCTGTAAAATTGGGTTTAAAATGTCACTTGCATCGTCAACCGGACTGTTGTCTGTTGTTTCAAGCGCGCCACACTGGGCTGCATCGGCAACCCCAGTTGCCAACATTGATAATTCAGACCCAACAAATAATACCGGCGTTATGGTTATCTTGGAAACAGTTTTAAGTGCCGTTGTGCCACCCATCCCCAGCGCACCCATCAATGCACCAACAATTAAAACACGAAGGCCCAGTTTCCATACCTTGTCAAACCAGCCTTTGAATTCAATTTTTACTTCGTTTGGCTTTAAATCGGATGTCTTTTTCGCAATATCGAATAAATATTGGCCGGTATATATAAATATATAAACCCCAACACCCAACGCCATTAATATCCATATGTGGTCAACCATTAATGTCCAAAAACGCGATGCCGCATTGCCAATAACAGCAAACAAATCTGCAATATAGCCACACATAAAACATCCATTGGCCGATGCGATGTCACCATCTTGGACCCCGGCGGCGGTCAGAAAGTTATCCATACTGGTGTACGTTAATTCGGCACCGCCCAATGATGACGACAAATACCATATACCAACCCCCAGCGCAATCAGCGCCATAACAATTCGGACCGCAAGCATAATTAACTTTGCTTTTAACATTATTTGCTATCCTTTTTCTTGTCATCATCTTTGATTACAGCGTCTTTACCAACACCGGCAACTGTTTGGGCCACCTTGTTAATGCCGGAAAATGCAGTTGACGCCAACTTCATGACATCGTTTGCCAATTGTTCGCCATGCTGCTTTTCTTCACCAACGCCAAAACATTCAAGTATCATACCGGTTACTTTCTTGGTTTGGTCAAAGATATAATTCAATACATATACCAATACGGCACAACCAACAAGACTGATTGCGGCAAGGTTGTCTGTATTCAAGTCCGCTTCAAGAATCTTGCCGGTTGTTATTTGTTCCATTAAACTTACACTTGATTGGTCGGGCGCAGAAAAGAATTTTGCCACAACAACCATAACAATGGTAAATGTTATCGTCGCAGATGCCAAGGCAACAATTGAATTTATCAAATTCTTGAATTGGTGAACACCAACATTTTGTCCCAACTTTCCAACCCATGCCGGAACATGTTCGGCACCCTTGAACGCGACCAGCGCCAATGAAAACGGAAAGAAAAATGCAAAGTACGCCATCGCAATAATAATGTCGGCAAAATAGCAACAGTATTTAAAGAACAACTTGAAAAAGCCAATCACCATGTACAAACCAACAAAGAATAACAATAAATGTTTTATCAAATTACTTGGCGGGACAATCGCGCGCCATGTTATTGCATTTTCCATAACTGCAATGCCCAACTTCATATAGGCTTGGAATTGTGTAATTGTCGTTTTCATTAACAATATAACCTGGTCGCGTAATTGCGGACGATAGAATCCATTATCACTGATTTCGCGCGGTTGATATGTAACTTTTTCTTCGACCGCGGCGGTATCCATGCCAACCATACTTTGGGTGTAAATGCGCGCAATTTGCGTCACAGGTTCAAACGTTACCGTTGTTATAAAGCGCGGTAATGCAACACCAAGACTTAACAACCCCATCGCAACAAGACCATTTATTACAACTTTTTGAATCGATTTTTCATAAAAGACATCTTTGACGCCACCACTGATGTTTTTCCAAAAAGCACTGATTACAAAAAAGGCAAATATTACACAGAATATAACCACCGCCAATGTCGTCAATTTCGTGTATGCCAATGCGGCGGCGTCTGATACAATTTGAAACAGACGGTCAAAGACTTCGCAACCCCAACATTGCACCACAGATTCCACCGAAGATGATAAAAAATCATTCATTTGCCTTTTATCCACCCGATTCCTTTGCCAATGTTTTTACCGGCATCTGAAATAATTTTGACGCTGTTCTTGACGTCGCCTTTAAGGTTATTGTAAAGACCATCCATGCCACTGCCAACATATGTGTTTAATTGCTTGTTTGTTATTTCAAAGATTTTAAACATTAAATAGAATGTTAATATCGCCGCCAACCATGTTACAGAATGTTCGCCAAAACCAGATATGTTGGGCACAGATTGCGGGACGTTGCTGACCGAACTGCCACCGGCGGCGACAACAAATACAGGCTGGGTAAAATTAAATAATGCGCGAACGATTGCCAAGTTTATGCACAACATAAATGCGCACGCAATCATCGTTACAATTAATTGCTGAAGCGCTTTGGTAATACCACTGAATGCCGGCCATATGTCCAACCATTTGTCATTTGGCTTGGCAACATACATCAATACATTAAATGGATATATTATCAATGCGGCACCAAAATTAAATATTCCTTGGATAACCAATAATGACATGAACAAATTACAGCCGATAAATGTAAAGATTAATAACAGACCGGTTATAATATCAAGAAATCCGTTGCCGGCACCAATCAAGGACATAAGGTTTTTTAAACCTTGGGTAAGGATACCAAAACCACGTTCGGCAATCTTGTTGTTTGCACGCGCAAGGTCATATACAGGCTGAATCAAAAATTCGCACGATTCGGGGGACAGCCATTCTTTTTCAAGAATATCACGCGGGCATTCTATCTTTTTAGAATCAACACCCGATTCGTTTATCGTTTCGGTTATAACGTGGGTATAGATTGAACCCAACTGAAGAAATGGATTTATTAACCACTGGGTCATATAAACAGGCTTTAACTGTAATAAAAATATGGACGCAATTATAACACGCAAGCCAGGCTTCATTATATTTTCAATGATTTTCATCGGCGATACGCCATTCGCCATTTCACCGGTGTTTGACCAACCAAAAAATTCACCCCAAGATTTCGGAATGTACATCTTGATAATCGACATAACCAATGTTATGCCCAAAAAGCACCATATCAATATGTAAATAATGCCAATATGATTGCCGTCTGTTACAAAAAATTCGTACACGCCCGTCGCAACCATCATAATAGAATCAAGAACCAATGGAACAAATGGCGCCAGGTTTATCGCATCAATCAAACCGTTCGCGTGCGCAGAAGACGGGGTAAAAAATACCGCCACAGCCAATATCGTATATATCAGTTTTTTTATTAAATACATCTTTTGTTTTATATTTATCTTTTCAATTATATCACATTTAAGACAAAATGTGATATACTTAAAAACAATGAATCGGTTAAAAAAATTTTGGATAGTATTTTGTTCGTTCTTGCCATTTGGGGCAATGGCGGTGCCGCCGTTGTTAATTGGTGGAATTGCCGCGGCGGTCGGAATCGTCGGTTTTTCGATATATCGTTCTTCGACACCGGTCAATATGTCCGAAGCACTGCAATTTTTATCCAGTTGTTGGACATGTCAACTGTTCGCAGACATTATGTCGACAATGTCAAACATATTGCCAAAAGTATATAACGAATTGGGCAAGGTTATTATACCATTCACAATCATTTTAACCGCAATATGGATTGCGTGGAAATTGCTGACGGGGTATTTCAATAATAAAATTGAAGACCCTTGGTCGATTACCAGTACGTTTGGAATGCACTTTTTAAAAATGGGGGTGGTTTGTGTACTGTTGGTGGCGCCACTGCCACGAATGGTGACACAAATTGCAATCGAACCGATATTTAATGTGGGAATGTCATTAAACCGAATGGTGGTGCACGATGATAAATTTGATACGTGCGTTATCGCAAGTGCAATCGCAGACCCACTGTCGGCCAGCAGCAAAGCCGCCGAACAAGGTGCATTTTCACCAAGATTACGACATAATTTGGCATGCGAATTGGGGGGCGTACACCAGGTAACAGGTCTTGGGATGACAATTGGTTGGACAATGCTGAATATGGCGTTCGATGGAACATATATGCACAAAGTTTTAAACGGAATTCCAATATTCCCAAATGTGCCAATATTCTGTGCGGGGGTACTGATATTTATACTGTTCTTTGCGGCACTGTTGCCAATTCCAATGTATTTTCTTGAAATCTTTATAACGTTGGCAATGGACCTGGTGATGTTGCCGTTGATGCTGTTGGCGTGGCTGTTCAAGGGGTGGGCGATATCACTGAAAGGGGCCGGGCAAACGATTCGAGGAATTATTGACCGCGTAATTTCAGGGACACTGGGATTGGCGATAACAGGTGTGTTTTTATCATTCGCTGTTATGTTCTTGAATGCGGTTTTTGGCGACATTGAATCGGCAACTGTATTGGAAACAGCCCTGAAAAACAATGACGCAACGATACTGATGGACGGTTTAATGATGCGCAATGACAGTATTATAACAATCGTGATGATGGGGATATTTATCACGATGTTTATGACAATGATACCGGCATTGGCCAAGACTTTGTTCAGTGTGGAAATTTCAGACAAGTTCTATAAAACCGCAAAAAGCAATGTCGACACATTGTGGAAAGGCGTGAAAACTGTGTATTCCAGAATAAAAAAATAAAAATCAAGCGCTTTATTTAACCAAGCCCCCTTTTTTGTGCGTTCCGAATCTGATATAATTCATAGCAATGACAAAGTTTCCGATTCTTTATTGGCCACGTAAGACAACTGGGGATAACGAATACCAGTTGGCACGTCAAGTTATTAACAACACAACGGGAATTATCCCAGATGTGTGTTCTGATGACACAGATATCGCAACAATATTGGAACAAAATCCAAATGCGGTTATTTATTACCCTGTGTTTTGCGAATCGACCGGATGGTGGGGCGAATTGCTGGGCAGTGACGCAGTGGTCAGTGATAAACTGATTATTTCACCCGAATGCCAATTGATGGTTATTGAATTACATAAAAATGCGGCGTCGCGTGGTAAAAACCAACTGTTGGCGGCCGAAATTTACCCATCAAGCGGGTTCTTTAAAAAGATGAATTCGGGTATCGCAACCGTTGCAGATATGTTGGCAACAAATACGGGAACGATTTTGGCACTTTTTTCGGGCAAAAACCAAAGCCAATTTATAAATATCTTGGAATCAACCGGGAATTCGTACCTGGGTTGCATCGGTCGGTATTAATGTAATCAAAATGGCATTATTGCTTGATTTCTGTAAAAAACCTTGTATAATTTGCGGGCTAAAATTCAACCAAAGGTTAAAATCATAAAAAAAGGAATTCATCCAGAATACCACGAAATCAACGTCACAAGAACAGACGGCAAGACAATTAAAATGTATTCTTCTGTGAAAAAAGACTTGGTTTTATCAACAGATAACTTGAACCATTCTGCATGGACAGGTCAACGTTCAAACGCCGGTGACAAAGGTCAACGCGCATCTGAATTTAAAAAGAAATTCGCGGGCTTTAACTTCTAAACCAAAAAACCTTGTTTGCATAATACTTGGGGGGCAACGACATGGAATTGTTAATAAAAGGTTCAACCGAATTAAACAAAATGTTTATGGCGTTGCAACGCACTGCATCGGGTTTGCGTCGCGATTTTGGCGAAGTTGAAAACCTGCAACAATCGTTGCGTGGGGCACGTGATTTCGTACAAAAAGCGGCAAATCGAATCGAAGAAAGTATTTTAAGCGACTTGTTGTTGGTTCGTCCGGCGGCGGGTTTGTTGACACCAAATGTTTCACGCGTCGGTGATGGACGCGATGAATTTGTGTTGGCACTGTCGGGGGCGTCAAATTTTGTTCGCGGAAATCCGCATTTCGCAATTTCGTTGGCACTTCGTTCAAATGACGAAACGAAAATTGCGTTGGTATATTCACCAATTGATGAACGTCTTTATTATGCCGAAGCGGGCAATGGCGCATATGTATTTTCGGCATATCATTCGGCACGTATAAAGGTTTCAAACCAAAAAGAACAAGGCGATTTAACCGTTGCATATAATACATCTGATGCGCGGCCGATTATTGGTGATGTTCGTCGCACAGGATGCCCGGCACTTGATTTGGCGTGGGTGGCGGCCGGAAAATTTGATGCATATGTATCAGACCCATTGGATTTTGCAGAAATTGCCGCAGGTGACTTGATTGTTCGTGAAGCCGGCGGACATATCGAAATGATGGCCGACCTGGTCGCGACAAATGGCAAGATAGAGTTATAAAAAATCCCGCAAACGCGGGATTTTTTTTAATTGGGCATTGGCATGCCGGCGGTCGCTTCACCCATTACGCGGTCAATTGTCGCGTCGGCTTTACGCTTGGCATCCATATATGCCGACATAACAATGTCGGCCACAGCATCGGCGCCCTGGGACAAAACGTCTGGACGAATCGTTATCTTTAACAAATCGTATTTTCCAGTCATGTCAACAATGCATGCACCACCATCGGCAATGCCTTTTATCATTGTTTTTGCCAATTGTTCTTGGGCATCGGCGACTTTGTTTTGAAGTGCGGCCGCCTGGGCCATTAATGATTCCATGTCCATGTTTCCCTCCGTCTTATTTTGTTTTTATGTGCAGCATTTGAAGAATTTTTTGGGGTATGCCACGCAACTTTGCCACCCCAGACTGCAATTCCAATGATGGAACAAATACGGTATTTGTATATTCAACCATCTTGTCCAAAGGCATTTCAAAGGCACGCGATGTCGCAATTGAAACATAGCGCACAAAGCCCGATGGCGTATTATGGCGACATTGGATTTCTGCATACTTTAAACTGCTGTCACGTTCTTGCCAAAGGGACAAACAAAAATTTTCTTCCAGATACTGCTTGAACTTTGGGACGTCTTGGACGGCGCACCCCAAGTGCACCGCCCATTGTTTATCCGTCCATTTTAATTGTTCGGGTGTCATTTACAAAAACCTTATTTCTTGATTTCTGCACCTGTTTTCTGGTCAATGCCGACCATAGACATGCGGGTTTTACCGCGTTTGTCGGCGCCCAGGTAACGGACATAAACTGTATCACCTTCTTTGATGCCGGCGTCTTCGATTTTCGCCAAACGTTCACCGGTGATTTCAGAAATATGTACCATCGCTTCAAATCCGTTCATGATTTTTACAAATAAACCGAATTCTTTCATGCCAGATACGGTACCTTTGTAAATCATGCCAACTTCGGGTTCGGCAACAATGTCTTTGATGCGACGAATCGCTTCGTCTGCGTCATCCTTGCTGACGGCCATGATTTTAACAGTACCATCATCTTCCAAATCAATAATCGTGTTTGTTTCACGAACAAGGGCTTGGATTACACTGCCGCCTTTGCCAATTACTTCACGAACTTTGTCTGGGTTGATTTTCATGGTGTATGCCTGGGGCGCGTATTCTGAAACGTTTGCACGTGGCTTTTTGATTGCTTTTTCAATCTTGCCCAAGATGTGCATACGGCCGTCTTTTGCCTGGGCCAAGGCGCGTTCCATGATTTCAAATGTAATTGATGTGATTTTTATATCCATCTGAAGTGCGGTAACACCTTGGTCGGTACCAGTAACCTTGAAATCCATGTCGCCCAAGTGGTCTTCATCGCCCAAGATATC
>JAGBGA010000104.1 GCA_017936185.1 Alphaproteobacteria bacterium
CCGTCATACCGGATTCGGGCCCCGCAAAAATTTGAAAATTTTTGTGGGTGATACCAGGCCGGTATCCATTGCAAAAAAACACACCACAAGAAAACACACTTACTCTTTGCCTGCACCACGAAGTTTTAACGAAGTGGTGTCATCCTGGCTCCCGACCCCAGAATCCAGGTCATGAAGTCAAAAAAAACACCCGCCGATGGCGGGTGGGGTTATTAACTATTGGGTGTGCAATAAGTATAAAATCCGCATTCGTTGTCCTCCCAGGTGCAGGGTGTTTGTCCGTCGAGAGTGTCAGTCGAACCGTTAGCGCAAGTCGATGGATATTCCAAGACTTCATTATTACACGAATCTGGGTCATTAAATTGTTTACAATAATTTTCAGCAAAAGTAGCAGCGTCCGTAATAATGTCGCATTTACCGGTTTTATCAAAACTTAACCCCTCTGGACAACTGCAACTTATATTGTCTGCGTTAAGTGTTGCGTATTTTGTGTCAATGCAGGCACATTTTCCCGATTTGGTGTCTAGCCTTGCTGTCGCACTGTCGCACGTCTGCGTATCCTGTACTTCCCCAGATATAGCCCTAATCCAGTTATAGACATCAATGCTTTGTGGTGCGAAGTTGTTGTTATCATCGGTTACGCCATTAACAGACATACAAGATTTGATTTGTGCAAAGCAAGCATTGATTGCGATTTTGTTTTTTGTTGTCATGTTACTGGTTGAAGATATGTTATCGTCTGGGTCATAGTTATTGGATGCCAGGCAAGAAGAAACATCGGTTATGCATTGTTCTGCATAATCTGCGATAATATCGTCTTGCATGTTTTTGATTTGAACCAATGTTCTTTGCAAGAATTCTTTAATTACTTGGTTATCTGGCATGTATTTAGCATCTGAACCATATGTGTAATCTTGGCATTTGTTTAATACGGATATGCACATGCCATAGTTTTTGCCTTCGCTGTTATAACCAATTTTGTTTTGCAAGAATTCGCTGATTGAATCACTGGTTGTGATCGGCATTGTGGTTGTAACCGTTGCGTTAATATAGTCACCAAGTTTACCGTCCGTTGCCCATGCGTTTTGTTTTTTGGTGCTCTCACCGGCGGTGTAATTCCATGTTTCATAAAGTCCCTTCGCGTCTGTGCCCGCGTTATATGCGCCCGGCATCGAACCAACAACGATTTCACCGTTTACAATATATTTGCCCGATGGGTCAAGACAATTTTCATAATCCGAACCGCATACAAAGTCGTCTTGCATGCATGAATCAAGTGCACTGACGCATCCGCGCAAATCGTACGCATTCTTTTGTTGTGCAACCATCAAGCGTGCGCGTTGAAGTACACTTTTTGCGTTGCGTACGGTCTGGGCCATTTCGTCGTTTGTTTCGGTCAATTCGCGTTCGTATGCGATGCATTGCTTGTCAATTTCAAGGTCGTACGCATTCGTAATAATTGAAATATCGACACCTTGGGCGGCGCAATCGGTCAAGACTGCTTTCTTGCAACGTGCGGTCGCCGTTTTGTAAAGTTGTTCGCCGCGTTGGTTGCTGATACTGTTTGTGTTTGTTGATGTGCCGCCAAATAATGAAGATAAATCGAATCCGGTGCTGTCGATATTAAAGTCAAGCAAGCCCGACAAATCAAACGCCATGCCTGTGTCAACGGTTGTTGACGATGCAGAACCCGGCTTTACATCAATAATTAACTTTTTAATTCTGTCAAGGTCGTTCTTTAACGTTGTGTTGTCCGACGTTTTTGACATTGTTAATTCGGCTTCGGTTTGTGTGAAAAGTGTTTCGACTTCGTCACTTGTCAATCCGATGTATTGAATTTCTTGCGCGACATCCTGTAACGCTTCGGTTGCTTCTTTTAATGCCGCTTCGGTTTCGGCATAGTTTTTAATGTTCTTGGAACAACTGCACCGACCTTGGTTATCGTCAAGCACATTACAGAAATTATCCATGCATTGTGTGTATTGTGCTTTACAGAAATCTGTGATTTGCGCCAATTCATCCATTGATATTTCAGTATCGGCCACAGATGTTGTTGTGGTTGTTGTTGTACCCGACGTTGCCGAAATTGTCGGTATGCGTGCACGAATTGCACTGCTGCGTGTGCTGACGCGGCCGGTATAAAGCGGTGTGTTTACTGTATCAGTCTGAATAATCGATGCGCGTGCCGCACTTGCCCCAGTGTTTGTCATTGCACGACGTGTTGTTGCGATTTGCGCCGTTGCATTTGTGTTGCCACGTCCGGCGACGGCGCTGCGTGCCGCCACAGTATTTGCCACGCGCGAATTTGCCGCGTTGCGTGATGTTACCGTACGTGCCGCGTTTGCGCGTGTTGCCGTTGTGTTACGTGATGTCACTGTGCGTGCCGTTGTTGCGCCACTGCGTCCGGCGGCGGTAACGCGTCCGGCGGCAACATTGCGTTGATTGGCCACACTTGTGGCGGTTGCCGGTACCGCACGTGAAATTGCCGCGTTTGTTGTGCGACTGCGTGCGTTAACAGACGATGGTTGTGCCATCGGGGTGACCACAGTCTTGACATCTTCGACGACTTCATCCGTTTCGTCGGGCGTAATTTCCGCGTCGGAATATTCGACGATTTCTTCGTATGAAATCGGCGCAATTTCGGCAAATGCGGGTAATACCAACAAACTGCTTAATACGGCAACAAATCTTTTCATGGCAAAATATCCTTCCTAATTACATTGATTTTACCATGTTTATAAAATCAAGGCAACAGAAAAAATAAAGCAATCAACGCGTGTTTCCTGAAAGAAATCCTAAATTATTAAAAAGTATAATGAATTTTACTTGCGATAAAAATATTTTTTGTTTTATAATCGCCGGGTAACGAAAATAACAAAGGAAGCTGTTTTGTCGATAATCAAGAAAGTTTCAATGTGGATTTTGGCATTGCCTTTGGTGGGGTGTACAACGGTGCCGACGTCTATGCGTGACACGTGTCTTGACGGTTACACGCCAAAGGTTACGGTGTCTGACTTTGATTATGACCCGTACCAAACACCAATTGCCAAGTATTATGAAACAGAATTGTCTTCGGGGCACGATGTATCGGGTGCGACATTAATTGAAGACGGTGTTTCGGCGTTTGTGATACGTTCGGCATTTGCGCGCATGGCGACCAAGACAATTGACTTGCAAACATACATATACAGTAACGATTTTACGTCCAAAATTTTAATCAGTGAACTAAAAAGTGCGGCCGACCGCGGGGTCAAAGTGCGTATTTTGTTGGATGATTATGGAACAAAATCTGATATTGTTGATGTGATGTTGCTGAATCAGCATCCAAACATCGAAGTCAAAGTTTTTAATGCGGTAAAAAATCGTTCAAAGTTGTTGTATTATCCCCAGTTTTTAACAGACTTTAACCGATTAAATTCGCGTATGCACAACAAATTGTTCATTGTCGATAATGTTGCATACATAACCGGTGGCCGCAATGTGGGCAGTAATTATTTCTATCCGGAAACTGCATCAAACTTTTCGGACACAGACGTATTATTTCTTGGCGACATGACGCGCTATGCAACGGACAGTTTTAATGAATATTGGAATCATCATTTGTCGATTCCGGCATCTGTTTTTCCGAATTCCAAGTCCAAGAAAGCATTAAAAAAACTGGAACACGACTTTGCGAATATCGAAGAAAAAAGCGCCGAAGAAATACGTCGCTATAACACGATTATTTCAATGGCCATGCGTGAATACAGACAAAAGAAATTCGACTTCAGTTGGGGGCGTGGAAAATTCTTGGCCGACCCACCACAAAAAGTTGAAATGACCATGGAAGAAAAAGAAAACTATCGTGGTGATATAATTCGTGCATTGCGTCATTTGTGGGATAAAACATCAAATTCGGTTTATATGTCTGCGGCATACTTTGTCCCGGGCCAAGGTGGCTTGGAACACATGTTGCACGAAGAAAATGCCGGCGTTCACATGACGATTGTTACAAATTCACTTGCGTCGACCAATGCGCCGACGGTGTATGCAAAATGGGAAAAGTACAGAAAAAAGTTAATTGAATCTGGGGCGGATGTTTATGAATTTATGGTATCGGCGGAAAATCTTCGTGGCAAAGAACACGACCGCGAACGGAAACAATCAAGTTTTTCTGTGCTTCACAGCAAGACCATGGTCTTTGACGACAAGATTTCTTGGATTGGCAGCTTTAATCTTGACCCGCGAAGTGCGTATTATAACACCGAAAATGTTGCGATTTTTGAAAGTGCCGACTTTGCAAAAAAATTGCGCAACATGATTATCAAAGATACACAAACTTCATGGCGTGTAACGCTTGATAATGATGGTGACCCCATCTGGACGGGCTCGCGTCCGGGCGATGAAAAGCCACGTGTGTACAAGCATGCGCCCGATACCGGATTTTTCCGTCGTATATGGAAAAATATTTGCAATCTTGTTCCGGAAAAATTTGTATAAAACAACCGCCAAACGGCGGTTTTTTTATTTAATGATGTGAAATCAAATGAAGCAGCAAACTGACAATAAAAACGACGGTTATTATACCAAGAATGATTTTTTGTGTTCGATGTGTTTTTGTGCCGTCACAGTGTTCACATCCGCACTTGCAATCGCGTGCAATCATATACCACGATATGCCCAGCATAATCGCC
>JAGBGA010000105.1 GCA_017936185.1 Alphaproteobacteria bacterium
ACAATGGCAGAAATTATAGCAAAATTGATTCAAGAACTGCGCGAAAAAACAGCCGCAGGTATGATGGATTGTAAGAAGGCATTGGTTGAAAATAACGGTGATATCGAAGCGGCGGCAGATTGGTTGCGCCAAAAAGGTATCGTAAAAGCCGCATCCAAAGCAGGGCGTGTTGCCGCATCAGGCCTTGTTACAGTTGTTAAATGTGACGGTTTGGGATGTGTTGTCGAATTGAATGCAGAAACAGACTTTGTTGCGAAAAATGAAAAGTTCCAAAAGTTGGTCGCAGATGTTGCCGCAAAAGCAATTGAATTAAAAGGTGATTTCGACGCAACAATGAATGCCGTTAAAGACGATATCGCAGCCACAATTTCAACAATTGGTGAAAATATGAACTTGCGCCGTATTGCAACGGTTAATGGGGATAAAATCTTTACTTATATCCATAATGCGTTGGTGCCGGGTATGGGACAAATTGGTGTTGCGGTTGCAATTAATGGAACAGATGAAAAAATTGATGAAATCGGTTCAAAGGTTGCAATGCATATCGCGGCAAATAAACCTGAATTTATGACGATTGCAGATGTTGACCCGGTTGCAGTTGAACGCGAAAAGAAAGTCTTTATCGAATCTGGCGCAACAGCGGGCAAACCAGAAAACATTGTTGAAAAGATGGTCGAAGGACGTATTAAAAAGTACTATGGTGAATCTGTATTGGAAGAACAAGCGTTCGTTATGGATCCATCAAAGACAGTAAAGCAAATTATCGAAGAAGCAAATGGTAAATTGGCGGGGTTTGCGTATTACGTCTTGGGTGAAGGTATCGAAAAACGCGAAGATAACCTGGCAGATGAAGTCGCGAAAATGTTGGGATAAGCATAACAACATTTTAAAGAAATAAAAAAGTCCTGCCAGATGGCGGGACTTTTTTAAATAATTTGGTTTGGGCGGTTGCGCGTCTTGTTAATTCATGTTATCATCTTGGTGGAAAAAAGGTTATGTAATGGAAAAGTATAGGATTGTTGCGGTGCATCCCGGGCAAATGGGGATGCGTGAATTGTTGCTGGTGGGTAAAGAAGGAAGGGTTGAAAATGCGGTAAGACGTCAATTGGTGGCGCGTGGTGACGCGTTCAAGCGTGGGTCGACTTTTCGTGTTTATACCAGTGTTGCACATGCAGGTACATGGGGGCAACCATTGGCGTATGTATATAAATATGATAACAAGTTTTATATGGATTTTCCGTCAATACCGCTGACAGATGCGGCGTTGAAAGGTGTCTTTAAACAGTTGCCGGGGCTGCGCCAGGGCAGTCTTGACAGTGTTCGTATGCGTGCCGATATGGTGCGGGCATTGATTGCACGAAGAATTATGCCATCTTGGTCGGCACAGGCGAATTTACGTATGTTGTTGGATGGGTTCTTGGCCGACAGACGGCGTATCTGCAGATAAATAAAAAAAAGGGGAATGGTAATGAAAAACGAATTATTGCAAGAATTAGAAGCGCGCGGATTTATTAATCAAGCATCAAATATGGACGGTTTGAATGATGCGTTGAATTCTGGGAAAATTACTGCGTATTGGGGGACGGATCCAACCGGTGATTCATTGCATGTTGGGCATTTGGCGTCTTTGATGCTGATGCGTTGGTTCCAGAAATATGGACATCGCCCAATTACGTTGGTTGGTGGGGCGACCGGACGTATTGGTGACCCGTCGGGACGTGACAAGGGACGCCCAATGTTGACGGATGAAGTTATTGCGAAAAATTGTGCCGGATTGCGCAAATCAATTGCAAAATTTATTAATTTTGATGATGGAAATGCAATTATGGTTGATAACTATGATTGGATGAAGGGATACAGTCATATGGACTTTTTACGTGACTTTGGTACAGATTTTACGGTGCCGCGTATGTTGTCTATGGAATCTGTAAAACGTCGCTTGGATAATGGGATGACATTCTTGGAATTCAATTATATGACGTTCCAGGCGGTGGATTTCTTGGAATTGTATAACAAGTATAACTGTGTGTTGCAATTCTGTGGCGCGGACCAGTGGGGAAATTCAATTATGGGAATTGAATTGATACGTAAAAAATTGGGCAAGGAAGCCTTTGTTTTGTCAACGGCGTTGATTACAGATTCAAATGGTAATAAAATTGGAAAGTCTGCGGGAAATGCGGTGTGGGTAAATGAAGAAAAAACAAGCCCATATGAATACTATCAATATTTCCGTAATGTGCCGGATGATTTGGTTGAAAAGTTTTTAAAAATATTTACGGAAATTCCACTTGATGAAATTGCCCGATTGGCGGCGTTGCAGGGTGCGGAATTAAATCATGCCAAGAAAATACTTGCGTTCGCAGCAACCGAAATTGCGCATGGGCGTGACGCGGCACGTGAAGCCGAAGATGCAACAAATGCTTTGTTTGGTGGTGGCGCGAACAGTGCAAATGTGCCGACGGTGGAAATTGAAATGAATTCTGAAATGCCGGTGTTGGATTTCTTGGTCGCAACAGGGTTGTTTGCATCAAAGTCCGAAGCGCGCCGTATGGTCGAACAGGGCGGAATTCAAATTGATGGAAATAAAATTGGTGACCCAAAGCATGTCGTTTCGTTTGATAAAGAAGTGATGGTGCAAAAGGGTAAAAAGACTTTCTTGAAAGTGTTAAAGAAGTAATAAAAAAAGGGGCGTGGCCCCTTTTTTTATATGTTGTCGTTCAAATATTCGATAACGTTTTCGTAAAATTCCATTGCACTTGGCAAATGTGTTATATCTTTTTCGATTTTGTTTGGTGTCGATTGAAGATATTCATTTGCTTCGTCAACAGAATTAAATATCAAGATGTGTGAATCGTTGACGTCTGATTTCATCATGTCTTCGGATTGTTGGTATGATATTTTTTCAGTCTTGGTTGGTTTGTCCGATGGTTTAATAAGAATTGCGTTTACATGAATTTGCATTTCGTTGCCAATTGCTTCGTCAATAACAGACTTTGCCTTGGTTAGAATTTTTTCAAGATCGGCACTGGACATGCCAAAGGCGCCAATCCATAAGTTTTCGGCGGAATCATCAATGGCAAAAGATAAAAAGTCGGTTGCTTTTTTGGTTATGTGTACCAGTGGCAAGTTGATTGTGTTATATTTCGCTTCGGAAAAAAGGTATGATAATGCGTAAAAACAAGAATGGTTAATTCTTGGGTTATTTAAGTTTAATGGTTTTGTCATTTTTGTTCTCTCCTTATTTTTTTCTATTGTATCACAACAATGGATTTGTTGCAAATGTCTTGTTTTCGTGTATAATGGGCATATGCGTTTGTGGATTGGATTTTTATCGATTTTTTTATGTTTTTCACATGTTTGCCTTGGTGCCAGTGAGCTGTCCAAGATTAACGCCCAGATTAAACAGACAGAACAACAGAATAAAAAACTTGAACAGCAAGTTAAGACATCAGACAGGGAAGTTTCAAAAACAAAAAAACAATTGGTCAAGGCGGCAGACAAGGTCAGCGACCTGGAAGAACAACGCAGTGCAATGGCCAAGAAAATTGCAGAACTTGATACAAAGCGCGATGGGATTAATCGTGAAATGGAAAAGAATCATGGGCGTATTGCCGATGCGACGGCGGGAATATTGTTTGTTGCGTCAAACCCCAGTTTTGATACCGATGATATGCGTGAATATGTTTTGATGTCGGCGGTCTTGACCGGGATGTCTGAACGGCTTGATGGTGAAATTGAACGCGCCCGGGTTCAGGTTCAAGAATTGGGTAAAATTCGCGATGCGCGCGCAATTGAAAAAGAAAAGTTGGACAGAACGGCGGAAAAATATGCGCGTGAAAAAAAAGAGTTGGATAAATTGTTGCGTACAAGAAGTGCGCAAAATGAAAAGCTGAAAAATCAACATTCGGCACTGCAAAAGAAATTGCGCGAATTGTCGGCCCGCGCAAAAAGTATTTCGGAATTATCGGCCGGTGTGGGAAGTTCACAGATGTCGGGTGATGCACGTTTTTCAAAGCGAAAATTAAATTTGCCTGTGCGGGGACGGGTTGTTGTAAAGTTTGGCGAAAAAACTGCGTTGGGGCTAAAGTCTGATGGGTGGCGTGTGCGTACGCGTGGTGATGCGCTGGTTATGGCGCCGGCAGATGGCGTGGTTAAATTTGCAGACAGTTTTCGTGGCTTTGGTAAAGTGATAATTATGTCGCATAAAAATGGATATAATACTGTTATGACTAATTTAGGAAATATCGATGTTATGTTGGAACAGGAAGTTTTGGCCGGTGAACCAATTGGGCGTATGAATCCGGATAAACCAGAAATGTATCTTGAAGTGCGACGCGGTAACAAGGCGGTTGACCCGGCGCGATTGTTTAAAGAACAATAAAAAAAACCGCAAAACGCGGTTTTTTATTTTGTGTTTGTAGTGGAACGGAATGCTTGTTCGATATATTCAATTTTATTTAATTGTTCGCGAATAAAAGCGACCTTGGCATTGGTGTTGTCGATGCTTTTGTTGTTTTTGGGGTTGGCACGAAGATCGTCGGACGCCTTGATTATGCGACGTAATAATGCTGTTAGAATTCTGTATTTCATGATATTGCGAAGGTTTGGATTTCGTGGGCCGGGCATGTTGTACATGTCTTTGTTGTGCATTTGTGAATATGCATCGTATACAGGGGTCCATATATCTAATTCAATTTGTAATGGGCCAAATATATCACGATAAATAAAGTTATAGTTGGCTTCGGCAAAGTCGATGAATGACAGTTTACTGGTGTATGGGTCGTAAAGAACGTTTCCGGAATTCAGGTCGCCATGTGACCAGGCCAAGCGGGTTTCATATTCAACTGTTCCAATGTTGTCGCGTATGCGGCCAAGATTCTTGGTTTCAGACAAGGTAAACCATTTGTCCATTTTGTTGTTTATAAAATTGTCAAGACGTGTGAACTTTATGTCTTCGGCAATTTTGTGGGTGATAATTGGACCGATTTCGCGTGATTCGTTCATGTCGACCAAAAACGCAGCGATTCCATCAATGATTTCATAGCGTTGACGACGTGATAATGTGCGGTATAATTCAGGTGTTAAATGTTCGCCGGGGGCACGTTCTTCAAGTAATTGATATTCGTCATCTTTGATGTGAACCATGCGCGGAATGTTATATCGTGGATTGCCGATTGCATGAATCTGATCGATTATATCTTTGGTGTTGTGTTGCTTTTTCAGCCATTTATCGCGTGCATCATCACCAAATGTCGGCAATGGGCGCTTCATAACAAAATCCGACCCAAAGTCCGATATGTATGTTTCGCGACCATGAATAAGATTTTTTAATTTTGACATTGGCGTAATCTTGCTTTTTAACGTATGTTTAAATCTTTGTATATTTGTTGGGCCTGTGCTTTGAAATCGTCGAAATCAAAACCGACATCTGGGGCACAGATTAATTTTGATGTCGCGGGGATTGCTTTGCTTTCAAGCATGGCGCGCGTCCCTTCAAGCAACGCGTTGCGTTCTGTGGCGAATAATATTTTACCGTTTGCTGTTAATGTGTGTTCGTCCCTTGGATCGCCACTAAGACCGACTTGGCTGTGTTCTTTGGTTATATCTTCTTTTATTCGGCTTGTAATCATTAGGTTGCCGAATTTCTGTCCAAAAAATGCAGGTTTGAATTTTTCTGGTGTTTTACGCATATGATAACTTAGTTCATTGTAATAATTTATTTGCGTGTCAGATGCGCTGGCAAATGACAGACTGGTAAATTTGCATTGTTCCAGTGGTGCAAATGGCGCGTGGTTTATCGCCAGAATGTTTTTTTGTATTTCGTACATGTCTTGCAAACTGTATGTGAATTTATCGAATTCTTGTTGCATATGTTCTTCTATCATTCGCAGTACATATGCGCCATGACAATGTGTGAAAACCAACATTTTTCTGAAGTTTTCTTTTGTTTTCTTGGGGCTTTGCATTTGGTCATTGTGCCCCAACAGGCGCGGAATAAACGCAAAGTTAAAAATGTTATATATATAGTTTGGATATGTATTACTTAATGGATAAGACTGATTCATGTATGTAAGATCGGTCAGCGTTATACCGTTGCCATAATCCAAAATGCTTTTTGTGTCGCGATATTCGCGGAACAAGTTTAATCGGTCAAGGTCACTGTTGCGGTCGCGTAATTTATAATATGCGGAATATATGTTTAATCCGCGGGTTATGCCATTTAAATAAAGGGTCTTTGCGACGCTGATACAATAATTGCGTGCCCATTCTTGGGTGTTTGTGTTTTCGCCACCCAATATTAATATGGACGGCGTTGATATATCCATACTGGTTGCGTATTCCAGATTGTTTGGATTTTCAAGCGGTATTTTTATAAAATCTACAGTACTAATGTTTTTCATGTGTTGGAATGTAGTACAAAAAACAGAAAATGTCAAGTGTTTTTTCTTAAAATTGGTGTTGAATGAAGGTTTAATTTGTTTTATGCTGGTTTTGCGGTTTATCAAAAGGGTATGTAATGTTTAAGAAATTATTTGTTTTTATGATGTTGTTGGTTCCGGTTGTTGACTGTGTGGCGGCGCCGAAAAAGAAAAAAGAAGAACCAATTGTTCATTTGACGGATGAACAGATTTATGAAGAATTAAAAAAGTTGGCCTTGGTGTTCGAAGTTGCGCGTGAAAACTTTGTCGAAGAAGCCGACGAAAAAAAGATGTTGGAAGCGGCAATGAACGGAATGTTGGCTGAACTTGATCCACATTCGTCGTATCTGTCGGCCGATGATTTTAAAGAATTCAGTGATAAATCACATGGTGAATTTGGTGGGTTGGGAATTCAGATTACCAGTGACCGCGGCGCAGTGCGCGTGATTTCGCCAATTGATGATACACCGGCCGAACGTGCCGGGATAAAGGCGGGTGACTATATAACGCATATTGATGATGAACAGGTTTTTGATTTAACCTTGAACCAGGCGGTTAAAAAGATGAAAGGTCGCCCAGGAACCAAGGTTAAGTTGACGATTGTGTCGGATGATGGTGAATCCAAGACAATGACGCTGAAGCGTGCGATTATCAAGGTGGAATCAGTAAAGTCTGATGAAAAAATGTTGGCGGATGCGGATCCGGATGATAAAGAAACACCAAAATTTGGATATATAAGAATTTCGGACTTTGGTGCAACAACCGCGCGCGATTTGAAAAAGGCAATTGAAAAATTGGAAAAAAGCGATGTTGTTGGATATGTTGTCGATGTTCGTAATAATCCGGGTGGGTACTTGACGGCGGCAATTGATGTGTCCGATGCCTTTTTGGAAGAAGGGGAAATTGTTTCAACACGCGGCAAGGCCAAGACGGATATCGAACGTGTGTACGCGACACCGGGCGATTTGACAAATGGAAAGCCGGTTGTGGTTTTGATTAATCATGGGTCGGCGTCTGCATCGGAAATTGTGGCGGGCGCAATTCAAGATAATGGGCGTGGGCTGGTTATGGGGTCACAATCTTTTGGCAAGGGCAGTGTGCAACAACAAAAACCGCTTGGTGATGGTACGGCAATTCATATTACAATTGCCCGGTATTATACGCCGTCGGGACGTTCAATACAAAATGAAGGTATTACGCCGGATATAGAAGTGTTGCAATCCAAGGTCGAAGTTATTGAAAAGAAAGAAAGCATGTATTCAGAAGCGTCCTTTAAAAATTCATTAAAGAATGACAAGGCAAAAAAGAAAGACAAAAAGAAAGACAGTGATGATGACAAAGATGATGATGAAGAAACACCATTTGATGAATTAAGTGACGAAGAAAAAGATGCACGTGATTACCAATTGCAACGTGCGATGGAAATGGTTTTGGCAATGTCGAAAATGCAAACGCACAGTTTGACCAAGTTGACAGAAGCGCTGTCGGGGTCAGATGAAACGGTTGTTGTTATAAAAGAAAAATAAAAAA
>JAGBGA010000106.1 GCA_017936185.1 Alphaproteobacteria bacterium
AAAGGAGAAAACATGAAAAAAGTTATGTTGGCATTGTTTGCCGTTTTGACATTGGCCGCCTGTACAGGTTCTTATAAATCTGGTAATTGTGAATACGATTTCTTGTTTCACAAAGATATTTCTGTTTCAAAAATCATTGGCAATATGACCGGTGGTTGTTAATAAAAATTCCCCCAATTGGGGGATTTTTTTATGGGGCGACGTTTTCATTTTATGCATGTTTGGAAAAATAAAAACCAATGGCTTTTTACAAAAACTTTAATTATAATACGATTGTGGCGGGAATAACCAACCGCCATGGGGAATACAAGCCCCTTGAATGGTTTTTACGTATAAGTGTTTAATACGAATGTAAAAAAGGTAGAACATCCAACCCCCTTTGCGGGGTCGGAATGGTGGTGAATATGTTGAATAACCCCTCTACTTCCATTCAAGTAGCTTGTAAAATCCGGCCCCGTCCAATGGTTATGGACGGATTTTTATTTGTCGGGGGTGAATATGCAAAATGTCGAAGTTCAATACTATAAAAAAATGGGCGCCGCCATACGAAGCGCACGAAAAAAACAAAAAATTTCTTTAAAGGATGTCGCCGCACAGACAGGTGTCACGTTTCAACAACTGCAAAAATACGAATGCGGTGAAAACAGAATTACTGTGTTTCGATTAATCCAAATTGCCAAGGCAATTGGGATAAAAGCAACCGATATCATAAATGATGAAATCACTGATTAAAATTATTGATGTTTTTTAAAAGAATATTATAATAATGTGTGTGATGGGCATAACCAACCATCATGGGACCAAGAATCCCACAAGGTTATCTTTGTGTGAATGACAAAGATATAAAACCCTTCAATCTGTTGGGGATTGGAGGGCGGTGAATATATTGAATAAGCCCGCTATACCTTGTGTAGTTCTTGCCTCCAGTCCCGTCCAATGGTTATGGACGGATTTTTATTTGTCGGGGGTGAATATGCAAAATGTCGAAGTTCAATACTATAAAAAAATGGGCGCAGCCATACGAAGCGCACGAAAAAAACAAAAAATTTCTTTAAAGGATGTCGCCGCACAGACAGGTGTCACGTTTCAACAACTGCAAAAATACGAATGCGGCGAAAACAGAATTACGGTATTTCGATTAATTCAAATCGCCAAGGCAATCGGGATAAAAGCAGCCGATATCATAGATGATTAACCTGTGCATGAAAATATGGGTTGTTTTTATGCAACCAGGCAATACTTGTGTCCATGCCATGACCATGAACAACCGCGGTGTCGGACGGCAAATTTAAATTGTACAGATTTGAAATCGACTGAAACAACATATTTTCGTCGCCACCGGGCAAGTCATATCGACCAATCGAATCTTGAAACAGTGTGTCGCCAATCAAAATGACTTTTTCATCCGGAAAGTTATACGCCACACCACCCGGCGTATGCCCCGGCGTTTCAATAATATCCATAAACAGTCCCGGCAAAATTTCGGTACGTTCAATTTTTAAATCAGATGGTCGCACATCATCAAGCGTGATTGGCGGTAAACCAAAATATTCAAGCAAGCCATTTCCCCACCCCACAAGGCGAAAATCACCCGGGTGTAAATACCATGGAACGCCATATTTTTGCGCCAATGCCGGGGCACACGCAATATGGTCGGGATGACCATGCGTTGCATATATTGCACGCAATTTTAAACCACGTTCGTTCAAAATGCGCACCCAATCATCCACGTGCCCCCATGGGTCAAAAATGACACATTCATCACCCACAGATACAATCACAGATTGCGTATTCTGGGGCGGCATTTGTACCAATTCAAATTTATTGTTTCTTAGGTTTTGCATTTGTTTTCTTGGGTGTGCTTTTTTTAGTGGCCGCTTTCTTGGGCTTGCCGAAAACAATTTCGCGAATTTCTTCGCCGGTTAATGTTTCGTGTTCAAGCAATTGTTGCGCCAATTTTTCAACGGTCTTTTTATTTTTTGTTAAATGTGCCGTCGCATCCGCATGTGCCGCATCCAACCAGGTACGTATTTCCGCATCAACCAATTCCGCAGTCTTTTCAGATGCGTTTTCCAATGCGCCACGTGTGCCGAATGTGCCGACTTGGTTAATCGCAGGCAAACCAACCTTTTTAGACAGACCCGCCGTCGTAATTGAATAGCGTGCAAGACGTGTCGCCATGGCAATGTCACTTTCGG
>JAGBGA010000107.1 GCA_017936185.1 Alphaproteobacteria bacterium
GATATGCGCGAAATGATTCTGGCCGAAGATGAAGCCGGTCGTCGCGCCGCGTTGGCAAAATTGTTGCCATATCAAAAGGCGGACTTTGTTGAATTGTTCAAGATTATGGATGGTCTTCCGGTTACAGTTCGCTTAATCGACCCACCACTTCATGAATTCTTGCCACACACAGATGCAGAAATCGAAGAATTGGCAAAACATATTGGCAAACCCGTCGAATTTATCAAAATGCGCGCAGAACAATTGCATGAACAAAACCCAATGTTGGGACATCGTGGATGCCGATTGGCAATTACATACCCAGAAATCTGTGAAATGCAAACACGCGCAATTTTGTCCGCCGCGTTGGAAGTTAAACGCGCCGGTGTTCGCGTATTCGCAGAAATCGAAGTGCCATTGGTCGGTTCGAAAAAAGAAGTCGATATTGTCAAGGCAGTTATCGATGCAACGGCACAATCACTGTTCGCGGAAACAGGCGAATCTGTGGAATATACCGTTGGTTCAATGATTGAATTGCCACGCGCCGCGGTTTTGGCAAATGAAATCGCAGAAAGTTGTGAATTCTTTGAATTCGGAACAAATGACTTGACCCAGACAACATTGGGTATGTCACGCGATGATACCGCCAAAATCTTGGACGAATATCGTGCACGCGGGGTATATGTTGCCGATCCATTCGCATCGGTTGATCAATTGGGTGTTGGATTGTTGATTAAAGACGCCGTTAAAAAAGCACGCGATACCAAGGGTGAACACATTCACCTGGGGGTATGTGGCGAACATGGCGGTGACCCAGAATCAATCATGTTCTTTCACCAGGTTGGATTTAATTCCGTATCTTGTTCACCGTTCCGCGTGCCAATTGCACGTTTGGCGGCCGCACAAGCAGCGGTTAAATATCCACGCAAATAATAAAATCCCCCATTTGGGGGATTTTTATTTGAATTTATTGTTTTTATAAATTATAATACGCGTGTATCCAAGAATTTTGGATGCGGTGGCGTTAGAACCACTTTCAGATTGTCCAGTGTGACATACACACTTCCAACCCTTTATGCGGTTGGTGGGCTGTGATATATATAAATAAGCAGCGCTATTATCTGAAGTAGTTCTAAACCTCCAACCGCTTTTGTTTTTTCAAATGCGGTTTTTTTGAACAAAATAACAAAAAAAGGGGGCAAAGATGCAAAAAGCATTGGCGAAATTTACGGCAAATTCAATCGAAGATGATGAAGTACAAGAACTAAGACTGATACGTTTGAAAAACAAAATTGATTATACCACCGCAAACCGTCCAACATACAGCGAAGCAATTTCTGGAATAACAAGAATTGTGTTGAATCTTAGACATGCGCTTAACGAATTAACCGAAATATTTGAACGCGAAAATGAATATGCACTTTATCAAGAAATATACGAACGAAGAAAAAGCGAACTTGATAAACTGGGACAGAAAAAATCTTGACCGTTGTGCGGTGCGGTCGGCACCGATATGACGGTGGTGTGTGGGGGCCACCCCGCCGACAAAGTAAACCCCACCATAGGGTGGGGAACTTTTTTTGAATATTTATTTGCGGCGACGCGTTGTCGACCAATGGCGCGCACGTTCAATTAACAAGAACAACGCAGGTGTCAAGGCAAAGGTGAATATCAAACTGGCCAACATGCCGCCAATCATTACCGCACCCATCGCAACCTTCATGCCGTCAATTGACCATAACTGGGGGACCATACCCGCAATAACGGCAATTGATGTCATTAAAACCATGTTCTTTTTATCCATTAATTCGGTCCATAATGCGCGGGATGCCACTTCGCCTTTATTGATGCGTGCAATCGTTGGTTCCAATACTAAAATGTTATTGTTAACCACAAGACCAACCAACATAACAAACGCCAACATCGCACCAACGTTCATTGTCGCACCCGACAAGAACATCATTACAAATACGCCGGAAAAACTGGTTAAGATTGATGTAGCAATCGTAAATGGATGGGCCAATGAATTCAATATTGCCGCCAACAACATAAATGTTAATATTGTCGCCAACAAGAATGCACGTCCAATTTCAGCCGTCGATTCAGATTGCGTATCAGACATACCACCAAATTTTGTAAAGTAACCAGGTTGCCAATCTATTTTATCCAATTCGGCTTGGATTTTTGCTTGGACCGGGCCCATGGTTGATTTACCGATGTTTATGTCAATTTCGGTATATCTGTTTTTATCTTCACGACGAATTTCCGGTGTCGCACGTTCCGAACGAATATCGCCAAGGGATGACAGTGGAACCATGCCTTTTTGCGAATTTACATATACATTGTCAAACAAAGACGCGGTTTTAAACGGCTTGGCAAATTCAAGAATAATTGGGTATTCGTCACCGTCTTCTTTGTATTTATAATCGTCGTTACCAAATAATGCCGTACGTAATGTTGTGCCGGCGTATGCGTTTTGAACGCCCCAGAAATTCATTTTATCTTGGTTTGGTATAAACTGGGTTTCCATGGCGGGTTCTTGTTGCGCCAAGACCGCCGATTGAACTTCGGGTATTTGATTGATGATATCAACAATTTGGCGCGCATAGGCGTTGCGAACGTTGTCGTCATCACCAAAAATGTTTAATACCAAGTCAGATGTTATACCAGATGACATTGCTTCACCGGCACGAATCTGTATTTCCGCATTTGGAATTTCGGCCAATGTTGGCAACATCTTTTGCGCCAACATTTTGTCCGACAAATCACGTTCGGTAACATCAACCAATTCAACAGTAACAGTGATATTCTGAAGCCCGTTTTCACCAATTTTAACAGTTAAAGATTTAACTTCGTCAAAGGCGTTAAGTTTATCTTCAATCTGGGTGGCAATTGATTCAGATTGGGCAAATGTCGCACCCATTGGCGCACGTGCCGTAATCGTTATTTCGTCGGCGTCGGTCGTGGGTGAAAATTCATTACCAACAAAACCCATTAACTTTACCGAACCAACAAAGATAACCGCAACAATACCAATTACATACCATGGATGTGCCACCTGGAAATCAAACCAACGACGTAACCAACCACGATATTCGGTGGCGCCTTGCTTGTCAGATATTTCTTTCTTTGGCGCGGCGACAGATTTCTTGGTTGCTTTTTTGTTATTATCCGTCAAGCGCAAGAACTTTGCAATCATCATTGGCGTTAATGTAAACGAAAACATCAATGATAATAATGTCAAATATACAACGGTCATACCAAATTGGACCATAAATTGGCCAACAATACCGCCCATAAACGCCAGTGGCAAGAACACAACAACGTTTGTTCCAACACCCGCCAATACGGATACGGCAACTTTCTTGGTACCATCAATTGCGGCGTCTTCGGGATTTTTGCCGGCACGTAATTCTTGCAATGCAGATTCAATCAAAATAATTGCGTTCGACACCAATGTCCCCAGCGCAGACGAATACGCCAACAATGTCATCGCGTTTACTGTAAAACCATTGTTGTCCATAAAGAAGAATCCGGCCAATAATGACGCAGGTATCACAACACCCGCAATAACCGTTGAACGCCAATTGCGTGTAAATACCAACAATACCAATATTGTCAAAATTACCCCAAGGATAATGCCGTTGATTGTGCTGTCTGTTTCTTCGGAAATCGTGATGGATGAATCAGATGCAATTAACATTTCTGTGCCGGGAAAGCGCGAAGATACGTCCGCTTGGAATTCAGGCATGCGTTCATGTAATGCCTTGGAAATATTAACGGCGTTACCATCAGACGACTTTACCACAGATGCAATAACAACAGATTCACCGTTATATCGCGCACCGTTTTCAATGTCACGCGCCGCATCAGATATTGTCGCAATGTCTGATAAAACAAAATTGTCACCTTCGGCCGTTGTTATGTGCAGGTTTGCAATTTCATCAACAGATGAAAATTCACCAATAAAACGTACATTCGAAGAATTACGGCTTGTTTCAATTTTTCCACCCGGTACGTTCAAGTTATGCGACCCCAATGCAGATACAACATCCATAACCGTTACGCCATGGGACGCCATCAGGTCTGGGTTCATTTGGATACGTATGGCACGCTGAAGCCCACCAAAGACAGATACGCTGGCAACGCCACTGATTGCGGTGATTTTGTTTGACAATGTGTCATCAACGTATTCTTCCAATGCGCGCGCATCACCACCACGCAAAACAATATCAACAACCGATTCTTGTAATGGATTTAACTTTTCAACAATCGGTTGTTCCATGTCTTCGGGGAATTCAGAAATCAATGAATCAAGTTTCGTTTTGATTTCTGTGGCTTTGTCATTAACATCAACCCCAAGATTGAATTCCGCCATAACAAAGCCACTGTTTTCATATGCCTGGGCGGTCAAAGTTTTTAATTCAGAAACTTCGGACATTGCGTCTTCGGCGCGCTTGATAATTTGCGATTCAATTTCTTCGGGTGATGCGCCCGGATATATAAACGTCGCAGTTACCATCGGAAAGTCAACCGATGGCGTGCGTTCAACATTCATATTCGGAAACGAAACAAGACCCAATACAACCCATACCAAAACAAACATTAATGTCGTTATTGGACGACGAACAAAGAACTTTAACATTTTTACCCCCAAATATTATTTTACAACTTTTACACGTGTGCCTGCATTTACCTTGGTCAAGATGACATCGTCACCATCGTTCAGACCATCTGTAATATACGCATTTTCTGAATCTTGACGCGCAACACGAACATTGCGGGATTGCGCAACGCCATCAACCGCAACCATTACAACACCATCGTGCACCGCATATAATGGAACAAAGTAACCTTTGGCACCAAATTCTGCATACCCCAAGCCATCGGCAACCCCAGATGTGCGCACAACATGCATGCCGGTGTCAAGGTCAATACCACTTGACACAGATACAATACGCCCCGAACCAATACGTTGGCCGGCACGCAATATTGACGCGCGCGAACTGGGCACATATGCACGATTGTTTTTAACCGCCAAAGGTTCGTATAAAACACCGTCTTGATATTTTACATCAATGATTTCGACCGGTACGCCTTGGTCGGCGGCGACGCGCGACGCATTGTATACATAACGCGCGTTTTCAGACGCAATCATCGCAAAACGAAATATTACCCAACCAATTATAATTACAACAAGTGCAATGTATAATGCATGTTTGAACTTTTTAGATTTAATCGTTTTTTGTATTTTTTCCATTTTTATTCACCCAATTTCTTGACCGATTCTGCAGACATTAAAATTTTGTATTTGGTATTTAACAAAGCCATATCCAATTGATAAAGGCCGGCCGAAACGTCCGCCAAGTCAACCGCAGATGTTTGGCCCGATGCAAAGCGATTTTGTGACAAAGTATATGTCTTGGCCGCCAAATCGCGCGCGTTTTCAAGTGTTGATAAATTACCACGCAAATGGTCATATTGCTTTTTCGCGTTGTCATATTGTTCGGTGGTAATCTTTTTTGCCTGGGCAAGGTCTTGACGGGCCGCTTCGGCATTCATGGCTTCGACCGTTGCGTTGGCGCGATTTATGCCGCCACTGAAAATCGGCACCTGAAGCGCCAAGCCCCAATATGCAGACTGGCTGCCCTTTTCATCAAACATATGACCAACATCGCCCGCCATTGACATATAACTGTATGACGCAGTTGCCGCCAAAGTCGGATATCCGTTTGCACGTTGGGAACGCGCCATGCGTTCGTACATGTTTACTTGTTCATCAAGAATTTCCCATTGTGGTGTTGTCTTTAATTCACCGGCGTTTAATTCCGGAAATTCTTTTGGAAATTCGTCTGTTAAAACCAATTCTTCGTTAACATCAATGCCCGCCAATATTTTCAACATGCGGTGCGCAGTGTCACGATTGAATTTCGCATCAGATACATTGATTTCTTTGGTCGCAATATCGGATTCGATTTTTAACAAGTTACTGCGATGTGCACGACCCGCCGATGTTAATTTCTTTTTTGCAGTGCGTGCATTGGACAAATCTTGTTCCGCCAATTTTACAATTTCATCGGTCATCTTGGCCGTCCAATAAAGGTCGGTGGCCGAATATTCAACTTCGCGGCGCGTTAATTCTTGTGATGACTTTGACATTTTTACCGCAGACTTTACACCCTTGACCGCATTGCCAATTTTGCCAAATGTATAAATCGGCTGGGTCAGGGACAAACCCGCCATAAATATATTATCGGGGATTTCAACCATGACAGATTGATCTTTTAAACTTTCAGAAATTAATCCGCCAAAGGCCGGTGGCAATTCAATACCCATCGATTCAGATGGATTTTCAATGTTTACCATGTTCATGTATGTTGCGGAACCTTCCAATTTAAACCAACGGTTCGCGTTTGCCGCATCAAGTGACGCTTCAGCTTTTTTTACATTTGCATCTGCTTTTTTCAAATCGTGCGATTCTGACTTGATGCGCGATACCGCATCACTTAAAGACAAGTCCAAAGAATACGCCGGTACAGTTGTCAAACCCGCACACAGCGCAAACAAAGCAGACACAGTTTTCAGTTTATTCATTTTTCAGCTCCACCTTTTTTAAAATATCACTCATTGTTTTTAATGCGTCCGTCAGGCGCGCTTCATCTTCGCGGGAAAGGTCACAAAAAACCTTTTCAATTCCACAGCGAAACAAATCCATTGCGCGCGACGCCAATTGCGCCCCACTTTCAGACACCGAATACCACGTATTACGGCGGTCACCTTCGTCAATATCACGAATAACAAGACCGTCTCGTTCAAGCTTTCTGAACGCGGCACATAAATTTGGCGCCGAAACGTGTTCGCGACGCGCAATATCTTTCAGCCGCGCGCGCCCACCATTGCTAAGCCGGACAAGAATCGACATCAATTGACGCGGATATCCCGTCGAATCAACACGATCAAGCCGCAATTTATCGGCAATGCGGTCAAGCGTCCAAATATTTTCTTCCATTAAACGAACAAATTCCTTGCGTGCCATATAAAACTCCTGCTATAATGAGGTTGGGTTAAGAAATCGTTAAAAAACTTAATTATTATA
>JAGBGA010000108.1 GCA_017936185.1 Alphaproteobacteria bacterium
CGCTATTCGGGCATAGTTCAGTCGGTAGAACAACGGACTGTTAATCCGTATGTCGTTGGTTCGAGTCCAACTGCCCGAGCCACATTTTACACCGTCCTGTTAAAGGGTGGTTTTTCTTTGGATTTCTAAGGATTATCACAGTTCGATAATATAGATTATAAAACAGGCTATTTTTCAGGCGTTATCGAACTGCATAATAAAAAAGGTTAGAAATCTAACCTTTTTATTAGTTCGAGTCCGCTTTGCTTATTTGTAAAAACTTATTTTGACAACAAAAGTTTGGTGATATATAGTTGGATTATATCATTTTTTGCAAAAAGGATTTAATCATGTCTGCAAATTCCAACATCGTCAATGCGCGTGATTTTCTGGGTAAAATCGTCAATGTACAAATGGACAGACCCCTGGGCAGCAAACATCCAAAGCACGGTTTTACATACGAAGTGTACTATGGATTTATTCCAAACACAGTATCGGGTGACGGAGAAGAATTAGACGCATATGTATTGGGTATCGATACGCCATTGGCAACTTTTACCGACAAATGTGTTGCGATTATTCATCGTACAAATGACAACGATGACAAACTGATTGTTGTGCCAGACGGACAAAATCCAACAAACGAATACATTGATCAAAAAACCGCTTTCCAAGAACAGTGGTTCAAGCATACGATTATACGGTAAATTATGGAATCGACTTTTGACATATCGTTTATCTCTTATGGTATCTTTGGTTAGTCATGAAGCAAAATTTCACAAAGTCTAGCAATAGTTGTAAATTCTGTTGGATTTTCGTGCCGGTATGAACAAGCATAAAACACACCCAGAACAACCGAAATTATTTTTCCAAGATAAGCATATAATGGAAAAACAGAGCAAACCAGGTTGGATTTATTTATCATAAATTAAGGATATATAATTTTCATATCCTTGATTATGGGTTGCGTTTGGAATAACAATCAAATTAGTGGCTGGAACAATAGATGTGGTCATTTTATACGAAACAGTATCATCTTTATCACCTATGAAATGAATTTGCTTGATATTTGGCAATGTTATTAAATCAACAGAATCTGTTAATGGCGACACTTCCAAATCATCAGTCCATTTTGCATGATTTAAAACCCCTGCAAGAGTTATCCATTTTTTTACTGGTAAATTTGGATTTTGTTCAATTACAAGTCCAGACAATAAACCACCACCAGAATAACCAATTAAAATTATTGGTTGTTTTTTAGAAATCTGTTTTATTGCTTGTGATGTTGAATCAATAATCTTTTGCGAAAAACGCCCCACGGTCCAATCAGTTTGTGAACATTCGGTGTCTGATACATATTGGCATGGTCTGCCCAGATACACAACATTAGGATTCGGGTCATTAAATGCAATATTTCTTAAAAATGTACCGCGTGGGGTAGGATTATTTGTTGGATAACCATAATTATTAAAAGCATATCCATCACCTTCGATGTAAATTCTAATTGGTGATTTTGAATCGGTTATCTTTTGCCAAGATGCCAATGTATAACTATCTGTCCGAATTTCTTGATATAAAAATGATTCTGGTGGCACAACTTTGGTTCCAACACAACCAGATAAAATAAATAACAAAAACAACAAAATCTTTCTCATTTTAATATATATTACAACAGCAATCAAAATTGTGAAAGAAATTTTAAAGAAAAATCCCCAACAAATTGTCGGGGACTAATCTGTTTTATTTAGAGTTAAAAACTATATTTAGCTCTTAGCATACCTGTTTGTGAAGTGTAATTTTCACGAACTTCGATACCATAGTTCAAAGACAAATCAAAAGCATTATAATTTACATTCAAGCCAACACCAAATTCTGCACCCAAACGATTGGATTTAGAATCTGATACTACATAGTTTGAACCATTTGCTAATCTTACAATAACATCATCCGCATCTTTCATCATATCGTATATTGCTAATGCTTTGACAGATGGTTGTAATATAACACTGCCACTTTGTAAAGTCATGGATGCAGAAGTGCCCAGAACACCAGTTAAAGTATTTGTTTTATTCGCGGAAATATATTGTTCTGCAGAATCTGTATAACTGTGTGTATTGGTCCATAAATATCTGATTCCTGCTTGCGGAGTCAAGCCCAACGAATTAACATCAAAGTTATATCCAGCTGTTGCTTGGGCAAAAATGGAATCCATATCATAGTTTGCTGTCTTGATACCAGAGTCTTCTTCATATCGGATAAATCCATATGTAGTAATTCCATTTACAAAAGCATTACCAAAATCATATTGGCCATACAAAATAGCTGTATGAGATTCAACATCTGTATCTCTGCTTTCTGTATTAATATCAGAGTTAGTATATGCATACCCCAGCCCCAGATTTAAATTTTTACTTATCTGTGTATCGGTGCCTAATGCAAACCCATATGTACCACCAGTAAATCCATTGGTTGTATCGAGTTTTGACTTATTATACAACCCCTGAGCCCAAACATATGTGTTTGAAAATGCATCACCGCCAGAACGCCCCATATGTGGTCTATGACCGCCATTATGATGTCCACCATTATGACCATGGTGTGCATTACCATGCCCCATATGTGTTTCAACCGCATTTACTATTTGATTATTAGTTGATTGAGTTGTTGTTTGTTGTGACGATGTTGTGTCTGGTTGAATTTGTTTAATTGCTCTCTTAAATGCTTCTGGGTCTGTTTGTGCCCATTCGTTCAACGCATCCGCAATCATTTTTGCTTTAGAACCTGTTGCAAAATCATTGCTTAACCAACCGGTTGCGGCCAAACGGTCATTCAAAGCATCCAAAGAAATAATTCCTGAATTACCATTTGGAACAAGAGTCAATTGCCCATTATCATATGTTATATCATACATAACATTACTAAATATCAGATTGTTTCCAATATCCGTATCCCCAGTTAAGAAATCAAATGTTGCACCTTGCGGATTCAAAACACCATCATCAATAACCACCTTTACTAATGAAGGATTATCACCAAATTCCAATTGTTCCGCATTAATTATACCGTTAGTATTTTTATTTAAATCAATATGTGTAATGATAGTTGAATTATCTAAATATAAATTGGTAATTAAATCATTATCATCAAAAACAATACCTTCTTTTGACAAATCATCCATGAAATTTTCACCAAATAATGCAGTTAATAATTCTTCTTGAGAATGAAGATTCAATGTATTCGTTCCTATATCCAAGATAGAATCATGTAATGATAACTTCCCGTATACATTTACAGTTGCTTTTTCAGAACCAGGATTTACAAAAACATTTGCTCTATGAATTTTACTGCCCAACAATGCCGCGTTATTATAGAGATTCACGATACCTGCATTTGTATCAGTATTTAGCGAAACAATATTACCTTCAAAAATTCCATGAATATTTATTACACTGCCGATATCCATCGCAATTGTTCCAAAGACATCACTCCAATTCATTTCTTCATATTCTTCGCTGTCATCTTCAGAATATGTAATAATTCCAAATTCTGAATTCTTTGCGATGTTGATAACAGAATTATTTACATATAATGACTTCGCTTTTAATTGCTCTTGCCAATTTGTGGCAGCAAAATCAAATTCTGATTCAGGCAACCCTAAATCATTGCCCATTCCATATACATTTAACATGGAACCGTTTGTTAATTGAACATTTCCGTTGCTTACCGAAATTGATGGGCTAGCATCTTCAACATCTTCCGTATAAGTTGTATCTTGACCCATCATATTAATTGTTGAGCCAATAATATAAATGTTTCCAGAATCCCCAGCTCGGCGCAAATTACTATGAGCATATAAACTTAATTCAGAATCATTTTGAATAATTATATCACCAGTTGCACCGCTGTGATTCAATAAACTAATGCTGCCCCCAACATCATTCGGCATAATCGGGTCAGGATATCCGTATAAAATTATATTCGAATTATCAACAATAAAATTACCAGAATCATGTTTTTGAAGGCTGGAATTGCCTGCTAATACATTTGAATTTTTTATTCTCACAGGCAATGTGTCTGCTAAACTGGCATATGTTAAATATTTTGTATGAATTCTATCAGTTTCTTTGTATGCCTGTTTAATGTCTGGATTTGTATAATTGTCACTATAATAGTATTCACGCAATTGATTCCAAAACTCATCCGGTCCATTTTCAAGGTCTAACGTATCAAGATGGTCTGATATAAATGCCAAATCTTCTTCAGATAAACTCGCTAATTCGTGTAATCCTGCAAGAACTTCTGTAAATTCCTGGCCCATAGCCACACGTTGTAATGGGTCTATTTCTTGGTGCCCCATTATTGAAGTGCGATTTAATACGACATTTGCATTTTCTATTGTGACACCACTTTGATAAGAAATCGGCAATTGTTCTGGATTCATAATATTCGCAGGCGTTAAGGTATTCATATTCCCGTTAACACTGAATGCTAAAATTCTGACTGCAGAACCTTGACCTTCTGGATATCCATTAATTAAACCAACCGATTGTAAGAATTCATTGGTTCCAACAACTTGAAAAACATCACCATCACTGTATGATTGTCCAATACCAACAATTTGGGTATGTTGGTCCATTTCGCTTAATTGTGTCAAAGTGCCATCTGAAACTTTATTCGCTAAATCAGCATAAAAAGCATTATTAAAAGCACCTTGGTTTTCTGTCGTTGTATAAAGTCCACCATTCCATACAACCTGTGTCCCGGCATCATAATTTGATTTAAACGGGTCAAATGCAACAGCATTATCAAAAAAATCAACACCTTTTACTGACCCCGATGACATTCCAACCTGAACATTTTTCATTGTGACATCACCATTCAAAACAAGTTCGTTGGACCAAAAACTGGTTTGGTCCCCCCATGTTATAACACTTTTATTTGGATTATAACTTCCAGTTACATCAACATTTGAAAATGTTGTTTTTGTTGTAAATAATGTAAGTACGAAATCTTTGGTAGCGGATGCGGAATCAGAAATAGAGCCAGAAAAAATTGCATCATCAACATATCCACCATTATTTAATATCAAAGAACTGGTATTTGCCATTGTTAAACTGGTTAAATTCATACCATCCAAAGTAATTGATTGTCCAGACCCAATATCTAATTCAACACCATCGTGCCAATCTGTATCAATCCAATACGCGTTAGCAGAATAACAAAATACAACATTTAATAAAACACAATTTAACAATATATTTTTGTATGTCATATTCAATCCTTTGATTTTATTCTTGTGGATTATGATACAAACCAACGATAAAATCAACGATTGTTTTGTAAAGAAAATCCCACACACGCGTAAAGGGCTGATATGTTTTATACTGTTATACGTATAAGGATTTTTTGAATATTGCTGCCAAGGCTAAGTAAATCTAAGACATCTCTTGTACGACTGAAGCTTATACACCAGAACCAGAGTTTACACCGTCCTGTTAAAGGGCGGTTTTTGTTTGAAAATCCAAGCTTTTTCACAGTTTGAGTCCGCTGTGGCTGTTTGGCCAATCAAAAAAAACATAAATCAATCTTGATTTTTAGACTGATAATTCCATGAATCACGACACATGTCTTGTAAGGTGTGCGTCGCACGCCAGCCAAGTATTTTTTCTGCCTTGGATGGTTCGGCATAGCATGACGCAATATCACCAGGACGACGTGAAACAATTTCATATGGTATATTGATGCCGTTTACACTTTCAAATGTCCGAATAACATCCAAAACGGAATAACCATTACCAGTGCCAAGATTAAATATTTCGGCACCACAATTATTTCGTATTGCGTCAAGCGCCTTGACATGGCCGCGCGCCAAGTCAACAACGTGAATGTAATCGCGAACACCGGTGCCATCAGGCGTATCGTAATCGTTACCATAAACAAACAATTTTTCACGTTTGCCACAAGCAACCTGGGTTATATACGGCATAAGATTATTTGGTATACCGTTCGGACGTTCGCCAATAATACCAGATTCGTGCGCGCCAATCGGATTAAAATATCGAAGAATAACAATATTCCAATCAGGGTTTGCGTGATGCGTATCAAGTAATACCTGTTCAATCATGGATTTGGTCCAACCATACGGATTGGTACAGATACCTTTGGGGCAATCTTCGGTAATTGGTACAAATGCCGGTGTTCCATATACGGTTGCACTTGATGAAAAAATAATGTTTAGACATCCGATTTCACGAAGGACTTTTAACAAGGTTATCGTGCCGCCAATATTATTGTCATAGTATTCAAGTGGTTTTGATACAGATTCACCAACCGCCTTTAGCCCGGCAAAATGTATGCAACAATCAATTTTCTTGTCGGCAAGAACCGACATCAATCCGTTATAATCACATATATCAATCGAGTAAAATTCAGGCGTAACGCCAGTTATTTGGGCGATTTTATCAATTGTATCAATCGATGAATTTGACAGATTATCAAGACCAATTATATGATGCCCATTTTGCTGTAATTCAACGATTGTGTGCGACGCAATAAAGCCAGTTGCCCCGGTAATTAAAATATTCATAAATTCCCCCTTGGTGACGACACAAGAATTATAAAAGCACACAAAGAAAAAAATCAAACAAATTATTACCAAGCCATCATAAAAAATACCGCCCAGTATCACCCACAAAATTTTCAATTTTGCGGTGCCCGATGTTTTAGACTATTTCTTGTTTTGATTACTGTCTGATTTAAATTGGTTCAAACCATACAAGATATATTCAAAATCGATACATTCGTCCAATGTTTTCGAAACAACCGATAAACATTTAGATTTGATTTCTTGAATATTTTCCCGGGTTTGGGCCCAGATGGTCTGTAAATGTGGTGCGATTTTCTTGTCATGAAATACACATATGCCATCAAACGTCATGTATGACACAGATACAGGTTTAAAGTTTTTGGAATACATATCTTTTGGCCCGGCCTTTTCGGTGGCACGCATGGCGCGCAGTTGCCCAAACGAAATACGACCACTTTGAAGGGCACCAAGAATAGAAATCTTTAAAGTTTTGTAATATTTATCCAAGTATGCATCAAGCCCAGATAAATAAAGCGACGTCGCCGCATGCATGGCAATAATTATTTTGCCAACTTTGTCTTCGTTAATTTCGCCCATTTTCGGGTCACCAAAAAGAAAACCGGCGGTGAATGCGGATATTTCATCAAGCGCAATCAATGAAACAAATTCATAATATGTCTTGGCAAAGGTTTCAGGACGACCAAAGTTCGTTAGATTATACCAATGCCGCGTTTCATGCGCAATTGTTATAGGTTCTTCGGACATGGCGTCACCGGCACGAAGAATGGCGGCCGTACGTTGAAATTCATCAGAAACACCATTCACAATGTAACGATATATATTTACGACACCGGTGTTACGGTTAAATTGACCGTATACCATCGGCGTTTCAAGGGAAATAAAATCTTGTACATTTTTGTCGTCAATATTGACATTGTGATAGACAACTTTTGGCTGTTGCATTTTTCGATACCTTTGGCTTTGTTATTTCGCCACAAATATAATACAAAAACACCGATTGTCAAGTATATGTTGCAAATATATGCACAATTTTTGTTTTTTATAAATCAAGTTGTTCTTGCTGCATATGGTACCCAAAAATCTATTACGGACAATTATAATACATTTTCTTTAAAAAGTAAAACCTGTTGGTATTTTGTGTGTTTTTTCAACAATTTTTGTGATATAATTTTATGCGAAAAGAAAAAAGGATTTGGTATGGCAAAAACATTAAATCTTGAAGAAATAAATAACCTGATTAACGAATTCAATACCGCCACAGATGAACAAGCAAGACAAGATGCACAAAATCGCGCAAATAAAATTATGCAAGACTTTGCACGTGGCGAAACAGAAGTTGATGCCGATGCAATGGTACGATTTATAGACTTTATTCAATTGTTTGGCGCCACACAAAACCCCGATGGGACACAGACACTTGGGGTAATCGGGGCCCAAGCAATGGCAAAATTGGAAAGCATGTTGACCACAGAAGTTGTGAAAAACCGCGTAAACTCGTTAAATTCCGACGCAAACCAGATGATGTTTGACCGAATTTCATTTGGCGTTTTCCAAACAATGGGATTGATTGATGCAGGTATTGATATAAATACACTGACCCCACGACAGGTCGCAGAACACATTTCAAACGTCAGACCAAATGACGCACAAAAACAAGAATATGCCGCACAATTTATTGATACAATTATCGCATCAGACCGGGGGTTGTTGGAATCTGTGCCGCCGGCAATATTGGCCGATGCGTATACCTTTACACGCAATGCAATTGCAAATGCAACAAACGACACAGAAAGAAATGCATTAAGTAGACGATTTGCAACACTGGCGTCACGAATTGATTCTTTGATACGCGACTTTCATTCACAGATGAATTATTGGTATGTCGATCCGTCAAATATTGTTGATGTGTATGATGGATATAAAAAAATGTTCGATGTGCGCCAGCCGGACTTGCGCCCAACACAAAACCAAAACCAGGAAACAAGGGAATACAACCAACAAATTAACAATATGATTGATGGTGGACGAAACAGACTTGAAGACGCCATCAAAGAATACGACCAATTATATCATTTGTCGCAATTAAACCCAGAAAATGCCGACGAATTAAAAGAACGGTGGATTGAACTGAAATCAAAACTGGGGAAAATTGACCTGACACCAGAAACGTTGGCGGTGGCCGCAAGATACCAGTTCTTGGATGAAAATGGACAGCCTGTGCCACAGTTTATTGATAAGAATGGTCAACCGTCTTTGGATTACCAAGACGGATATACACTTGACCCGAATGGGCGATTGGCACGTGTGATTAGCTTGGCACGAAATGACGTTGTAATGGAAAATGTGGGCGATTTGGGCACCAGTGTTTCAGATATGAACTTGCCAGGAATGCTGAACGAAGAAGTGCCATGGACATTTGCAGAAATAAGCGTTCCAGACCAAATCACAAACGGAATTATTCAACACCCAGACCAGGCGCGCAACGAACAACACGTAAATAATTTGTGGAACGACATTAAAACAAACGGCGGTGAAATATCAGATATCGGGTACCAGGCGGCACTTGACGCACACGTTAATAAAACCGCCGGTTTTGCCGGACGAATGGCGCAAAAAATCGGCGCAGACAAAGACGTGGTATACATGCCGTTCGAAGCCGTCGAAGATATCGACAAACTGGCCACGACACGAACGGAACATGTCGGCGCAGATGGACGTAAACAAAAAGTCGGATTCTTTAAACGCATGGCCAAGAACTTTGGCATGGCCGCCGTTGTGTCGGCGGGACTGACGTTTATCGGCAAAGCAACCGGGGTTGCGTATGCCGGGGCGGCAATTGGTACAGCAATCGGTATCGGAAATATGGCGTACCAAGGACTGAAATGGCGTAAAGAACAAAAGAAAGCCGGAAAACCACATGGAATAAAAGCATTCTTTTCAGATAAACGTAACTGGGGACCGGCAATTGCAAGTGGCCTTGGGGTGGCGGCGGTAATCAGTATGGCAACCGGTAACCCAGAATTGGCCGCCGGATTTGGAATGGGGGCCGTCGCCGTCGGCAGTGGCAGCAGCGCTGCAATGGTATACAAAGACGCAGTTAACGCCGGATATTCACGTGGCCAAGCCGTCGCAGGTGCAATCGGGGTGGCGGCATCGGGAATACTTGGGGCGATGGCCGGAAACGCCGCAATGAACGGAATTGTTAACTATGTAAATAATAATACGGACAGCACACTGTTCAAACACGAAACACAACAAACAGTTACCGAAACACGCACAGAAACAACAACAGAACGCGTGTACCGGGACGGCGTAATCGAACATCATGAAGACATGATGTTGAAAAACAATTGGGAAACACCACAATCATTTAACACCCGGATTGATGCATTGATGGATGCAGGTTTATCACATGATGATGCGGTTCGTTATCTTTTGGCGTGGCATGATGCAACCGACCATAACCTGGGGGGTGGGTATTTTGATTCAATCGGCATGTCAAATGATGGATTGGCCGCACTGCGGAATTCAATTCATGGGACAAATGTAAATTTAACCCCGGAAAGCATCGCCGCATTTGAACACTTTAACCCGCACATTTCTGCGATTAACCAGGTTGGCTTTGTCGAAGGCGCGCCGGTGGACTTTACATTACCGCCCAATGCAACATATGATGCAAACGGGGTCTTGGTCCAAGGCAACGAACTTTACACAACATATGCCAATCATGACGGCCCAGTATTTTCAAATGTAACGATTGAAACGCCCGTCACAATAACAGACACACAAACGGTCTTTACGCCAAATGAATTGATGTTCCCGGCGGGAATTGGTACACTGGGGATATATGAACCACGTGTTGTTGGTGAAGATTATTTCCGACGCATAAAAGAACGCGCCGGCGCATTCGCAGATAAAATTGAAGAAAAAACTGAATACAAACTGACGCCTCAACCGGAACCAGATCCAGATCCAAAACCGGAACCAGATCCAGAACCAGACCCGGAACCAGATCCAGAACCAGGCCCAAAACCAAAACCAAAACCCAAAAAAGAAGTCGACAATGACTTGGTGGTTGACGTCAAAATAAATCACCAAGATAAACGAAGAAACAACGACAGCAAAAATAATGTCCAGGTTAAAGTTGACGGCAAAATGCAAAATGTAAACTTTACAACCGACGTTCAAGGAACGACGACCTTGGTTAACTTAACAGTACCATATTCAATCGACCAAACGCCGGGTACAGGATACTATGCGGTCGTATACAAAACTTTTTCGAAAAATGCAAACGACGCAAAAATCACGTCCAAGGCAACAGAAAACGGAATAAATATCAGTATGACTTTGACGGGAATATCACTTGACGATGCCGGCCGATACCAGTTGTACTTTAAATATCAAAACGACAAAAACGAAAACGAACAACATATCGACAAAGGCACAAGGTTTAGAAAGGGGGCAAAAAAGATTTCTGAATTGCCGCCAATCGATTATGCCACCGAAAAAGAAAAAAAAGCAAAAAAGGAAAAGAACAAAAATATATGGAAAAA
>JAGBGA010000109.1 GCA_017936185.1 Alphaproteobacteria bacterium
GCGGGATTTTTTTATTATTGCTTTCAATAAAAAAGCGTGTATAATCACCGGGCAATTCTACTTACTATGACAGGGGAAGAACATGTTCAAAAAAGAAAAAATCAAAGATTTACACTATTCTGTAAACGGCGTAATTCCGGCCGACACGTTACAGGCCGCCGCCGATGAAATTCTGTTGGAATACGGCAAAAAGGTTAAAATGCCTGGATTCCGTACAGGTAAAGTCCCATTAAATATCTTACGTCAAAAATACAATGCATCTGCATATGGCGAAGCAATCGATAAATTAATGAACGACGATTTAAACAACTATATCGCCGACAAAAAAATCCGCCTTGCCGGCGCACCAAAAGCCGACTTGGCCGGATGGGAAATTGGCAAAGACGCCGAATACTCACTTGAATTCGACATTTTACCAACATTGCCAGAAATCGACCTTGAAAAGTTCACAGTAACCAAAAAAGTTGCAGAATTGGACGAAAAAGAAGTCGAAACCGCACTTGAAAACATCCGCAAATCACGCAGCATTGCCGAAAAACAAGACGAAAAGTACAAGGCCGCCAATGGCGACGTTGCAGTAATCGACTTTAAAGGTTTTGTTGGCGACGACGCGTTCGAAGGCGGCGAAGCAAAAAAACATCATCTGATTTTGGGCTCTGGCGCGTTTATCCCAGGATTTGAAGAACAAATCATCGGTCACAAAGTTGGCGACAAATTTGACGTAAACGTTAAATTTCCGGCCGAATACCATGCCGAAAACTTGGCCGGCAAAGACGCCCGTTTCGCTGTTGAAATTCATGAAATTCGCAAACACATTTTGCCAGAATTAAATGACGATTTGGCAAAACAAGTTGGGCAAGAATCTGTTGATGCGTTAAAGCAACACATTCGCAACATCTTGACCGAACAATATAGCGATGCTGCACAACGCGACATGCGCAACGAATTGTTGGACATCTTGGGTGACAAAGTTAAACTTGAATTACCAGAAACATTGGTTGACCAAGAATACAACATGGCAAAATCTGAATTCGACCGCAGTCACAGCCATTGCCACGACGAAAAATGCGACCATAAATGGGATGAAAAATCCGAACGTCGCGACGCAGAACGTCGTGTAAAATTGGGCTTAATCTTGGCCGAATGGGGCACACAAAACAAGGTCGAAGTATCACGCGACGACCTTCAGCAAACCATTTGGGCCGAAGCGGCACGTTACCCAGACCCAAAGCAAGTTTTTGAATTCTATAACAAAAACCAAAACGCTTTGGCAATGTTGCGTGGCATGCTGTTCGAACGCAAGGCTTTGGACGCAATGTTAACACACGTAAAAACCAAAGAAAAAAAAGTTAAAGCAGACGACTTGTTCAAACAAGCATCCGTAAAATAACAAAATGCGCGCCACAATGGCGCGCTTTTTTACAAAGGACAAATCATGAAAGCATATCTTGATATATTGGGCGATATATACAGAAACTGTTCCGACATACGACAAAATCGCACCGGAATTCCCGACATTGGCATCGGCCATGGGGCAACATTTGTTCACGACATGGACATGGGATTTCCACTGATTACAACCAAGAAAATGGGACTAAAAAACATTGCAAAAGAATTGGAATTTTTCTTGCGCGGAATAACCGATAAAAAATGGCTGACCGACCGCAACTGCAAAATTTGGAATGAATGGGCAAATCCCGTAAAAGTCGAACAGGAATATAACGCGCGAATAGACGCGCTAAAACACGTCAATATAACCGACAAAGCCAAACAAATAGTCCGCAATTCAATTATGGACAGCGAACGCGACCTGGGACCCATTTATGGATTTCAATGGCGTCACTTTGGCGGCGAATATCAATGGGACCAAAACCGCATAGAACGCGACCCGACGGACAACTTTAACCCACAAAAACCGGGCATTGACCAAGTCGCAAACGCAATTGATAAAATAAAAAACAACCCAAACGACCGACGTATTATTGTATCGGCGTGGAACCCGGTTGATTTTCCACAAATGGCATTACCGCCATGCCACATGATGCATCAATTAATTATACGCAACGGCAAATTGAATTTAATTTGGACCCAGCGTTCATGCGACATGTTCCTTGGCATTCCTTATAATATTGCCAGTTATGCGTTATTATTACTGCTTTACGCAAAAGAGGCGGGTTTAAAACCCGGCATATTAAAAGGCGAATTGCACGATGCACACATTTATACAAACCACTTGAATCAAGTTGCAACCCAACTGAAACGCAAACCATATCCATTGCCACATGTCGAAATTCCCGACCACAACTGGCGCGGTATGTTAAACTGGCACGCAAATGATGGGTTTAAATTAACAGACTATATTTATCACGAACGTCTGCGTGGCGATGTCGCCCGATAAAAAATCCCCCAAACGGGGGATTTTTTTACTTCATCGGCGGGAAACATTCACCGGTCGATTCAACACAACATGCATACCCAGCCCCAACAACATTCACATAATTTTCGCCCGGACAGCATCCATTTTTATCTGGTGCCGAACCATCCGCGCACGCTTCAACAACTTCTTCTTCAAAGTATTCTTGTTGCGTCACAGCCATCGGTTCTTGATATTCCATAACTGGTTCTGTAACAACTGGCTGGCTTGGCATTACAGGCTTGGAAACGACCGTTGGCTGTGAATATTCAACCGTCGGCATTGACGACACATCGCTTTCAACCGTATTAACAACCACATCTGCAACATCTGGCACTTCATCTGTTTCATATTCTGAATCTGCGACAAACATTTTTTCTTGTTGCGATACATTATAGACAGGCTTGCTGGCAATTATTTCTGCAATTGGTTTTGTCTTTGCCGGCTGAACCGTTTCCTGGGTCAAGAAAGGCGTGCCATCTTCAACAACCGTATCTTCAACAACTTGTGGTGTAACTTGGACAGCCTGTGATTCAACATCTGGAACAACAACAGGGCTTTCGGTAACCGTCACAACATCTGGTACAACATCCGGTACGATAACAGATTCCACCACCGGCGTCGGCGCGACCACTTCTGGTTCTGCGACCGGGGTTGGTGGCACCACCGGCTTTGCAACCGGTTCTGCAACCTTTACTTGTTCTTTTACTGTTTCTGTCTGGTCAACATCAATAAACGCCGTCCCATCCATCAAAGATTCTTGTGACTTTTCTTCGTCCGCCACTGTTGGCTGGCTGCTGGCGCCCAATTCTGGCAAATTATCCGTTGTTGAACCTTGATACATCCAAAGTGTAAATACAGACAACACAATCAGTATCACCAACAGTAAATAATACATTGTTGTTGGCTTGCGCTGTGGCACATCTGATGGCACAACTGGCGCCGCCACCCCAGTCACCGGTGACACAGGTCGCACCGGCGCATAATCCGGCGCCGGTGTAACTTCTGGCATTGGCTGTTCCGGTTGCACTTCAGCCACCGGCGCATCATTGGCGTATTGTGGCACAACCGGCGCCGCAGGCACAGGTGTTACCCCCGGATTATCAAAGCCCGCCAACAGTTCGGAATCAATCTGTTCCACCGGTGCCGACACCGACGTAATAGAATCCAATACTGGCGCTGATTCTGTGGCCGGCACAACATCTGTCGCAACCGGTTCAAACGAAACAGGTGGCACAAAGTTCGCACTTGGTTCCACCGGCACCGGCAATTCATCGGACGTCGCCACCGGCAAATTGTCATCTGATGTCACAGGAACATTTGTTGGCGCATTAAAATCAATTGGTTTAAATGCGTTTTCTTCATCA